>CAYFHZ010000107.1:0-8530 GCA_964342535.1 uncultured Bacteriovoracaceae bacterium
ATTTGGTGGATCTCATCAATAAAAATGATGTATTGACCTGCTCCTTCTTTGGCAAATTTGAGCAGATGCTGAATTCTCTCTTCAAACTCTCCACGATATTTCGTACCAGCAATAAGTGAACCTAATTCCATCGAATAAACAGTTTTTCCCTTTAATACATCTGGAACATTTCCTTTAACAATTGCCTCAGCAAGCCCTTCAACAATTGCCGTTTTCCCTACTCCAGCAGGTCCGACCAATACAGGATTATTTTTAGAACGTCGGCCTAAGATTTCCATTACGGCCCTAATTTCTTTTGTTCTCCCAATAACGGGGTCGAGTTTACCGTCTTGGGCCTTATCATTTAGATTAATCAAAAAACCTGGAACTTCTGTTTGTTCATCTTCATCAGAATTAAATTTTGAATAATCTATATTAAGATTTGGAAAAATTTGAGGCAAAAATTTTAAAAGATGCTTTTCTCCAATTTCTTGTTTACCACTTTGAGCTGCATAACCACCAGCTTGAGTGAGCCATGAACCAAAATGTGAACTAGGTCTCATTTGATCAACCTGCATTTGCCCTGAACTTTTTGGTAAGTGCCCTAGCATATCTTCAACTTGTGCAAGGTTTTCTTTTAAGGCCTTAGATGCATATGAACTTGGATTTGAAATAAGTCCATATAATAAATGAACAGGTGCAAGTTCGGTATTTTTAAGCTCTATCCCTTTAGATTGTGCAATATCAAGTGCGCCAGCGACTATTTTATCAAAATTATTCATATAAGCTCCTTGGCCTTAAGAGGTTAACCTCATTCTAATCTTAAGATGGTGCCTTATAAATATAAGTCAATATTCAATACTTAAAAAATGACAGTTTTCATCCTTTTGTTTATACTAAAAAAAATTTTTCTCCCAGGAAACTATATGAAATTACTATGTTTTGTTTTTATAACTCTCTCACTTCATTTACATGCAAATACGACAACACCTAGAGATACTTTTAAAACGTTTTTAAAAGCAATGGTGCAAATTAAAGCAAATACGGGAATGATAAAACAAAATTATGAGCAAGCAATCTCGACACTCGATTTAGATCATATTGGGACTGATGTACGATATGAAATAGGTAAAAATTATGCCAATAATCTCATACGCACCATAGATAAAATCAAAAAAGTAAATTATGATGAAATTCCTGAAGAATCAAACTCGCCTATCTATCATTTTGATAAAAGAATGTACAAAAACCAACTTTTAGAAATTAGTCTCATAAAAATAGATAATAAGTGGCTCTTTTCTCAGACAACCCTGAACTCTCTTGAGCTTTACACAAAAGCGCTTAAAAAAACAGAGGTTGCTAAAGGAATTATAAAGCTTAATCAATTTGCAGATAAAGTTAGAGATCAATTAACTCCTGGTTGGGTCAAAAAGATTTTTATTCTTGAGAACTGGCAATGGTTGGCGATTATCATCGCTTTAGTCATTTCTTATATGTTAAAAATTATAGCAAAGTTTATAATAGCCTATCTTCTATCTCATTATATAAAAATGTTTAAAACTGAAAATAATGAAAAATTGCTTCAGGCGATAAAGCCACTAGCAGATATTATATTTATCTTCTTGATGTTAAAGTCAATTTCATTTTTAGATCTTCCTCCAGTAACAATAACGGCGGTTAATAGAATTTTATATATTGCGATGAGTGTTCTTACTGTCTGGTTCGCTCATAAAGTTATAGAGTATTTAGCTGGTATCTTTAAAACTAAGGCCCTAACAACTGACTCTAAATTCGATGATATATTAATTCCACTCCTTACCAAAACAGCATTTGTCATTGTCTATTTATTTGGTGCAGTTTTAGTTGCGAGTTCTTTAACTATTGATGTCACTGGAATTATTGCGGGACTTGGGATTGGTGGTCTCGCTTTTGCTTTTGCTGCGAAAGATACCCTTGCTAATTTTTTCGGATCAATTATGTTAGTACTTGATCGTCCTTTTGATATTGGAGATGTTATAACGGCTGGAGATATAGAAGGTGTTGTTGATGAAGTTGGCTTTCGAAGTACAAGAATCAGAACCTTTAATGATTCTATCATAACTATATCTAATGGGGAGCTAATGAATCGTCCTATCGACAATAAAGGTAAGCGACGATTTAGAAGATTGGTAACTACTTTAGGCTTAGAATATGATACGCCGGCAGAAAAAATTGAAGCGTTCTGTGAAGGTATAAGACAAATTATTCTCTCTCATCACTGGACAAGAAAGGATAATTTTCATGTTTATTTTAATAATTTTGGAGCCTCATCTCTAGATATCAAATTAGTAGTTTACTGGAAAACTGATGACTATAGTAGAGAGCTTGCAGAACAACATAGACTTCTTATCGATATTCTACGTTTATCAAAAGAGATTGGTGTAAGCTTTGCTTTTCCAACTCAAACAGTACATATGTACAAAGAAGAGAAAACACTACAAGAAATGATTGAAGACTCTAAAGATGCATTTCATAAAGCTCAACAAATGGCCAAGAACCTGACCCAAAAACCACTTTCTCTAAAAAATCCAAGAAGTAATGGAGAAGATAAAGATCAGTTTGGTGATAATGAATTTGGAAACTAGAAACCTTCTAAAGTATCTACTAGAAGCTCTTTAAGAGTAATAATATTTTCCGGCTTGAGAAACATTCCTCGAGCCCCTATCTCTTTCGCTCTCTCGTCTGAAATATCTGTAAAAGCACTCATGAGAACTATAGGAGCAGTTTTAATTTTAGAGTTTCTTATTTTTTCTAATAATTCAACACCACTGCAGCCAGGCATTCTAATATCTGATAAAATTATATCATATTTATTTTTAAGTATAAGAGAGTAAGCTTCTAAACCATTTGTAGCTTCTGTGACGACTGCTTCTTCTAACTCTAAATGAGTCCGCAGTGTCTCTCGTAAATCTTTCTCATCATCGACGATGAGAACTTTAGCACTTTTTAGTTTTGAGTATGGCATACCGTTCCCCTCACCATTATATCGGTCAATTTTTTTTCAACTTGAAAATGAATCATATCACCTGCACTTAACTTTCGGTAAAACTTTATTTCCGATTTTTTCATACCTCTAGTCAAAACTTGAAGAGTCAATGTTTTAAGGCCATTATTTTCCATATAGCAAATTTCCCAATCTAAGCTAAATTTTGTTATAGGGAGAACCCTTATGATACGCGCTGAAGTAGGACTTAACCTAGGGCTTTTTTCTTTTGTGTAAAAATGTATTGTAACAGGAAGATTTCTTCTATCCTTACGTGCAAGCTGGGTTAGCCTTTCTGTAGAATTATCATGTCTCACATCTAAATATTGATGACACCAGTCTTCCTCTGCAAGTGGACATTGAGACTGTCCAAAACAAGGATACTGAATGTGGTATTTTTCACTAATCAAATTTTTTCTCAACTCTTTTAGAACTCCAAAAGATTGTTTTGTCCCAGGCTCAATAAAGAGAATAAAATCTAGATCTAAATCGTTTATGTATTTTTTTGTAATCTCTTGCCCCATTTCATTTGCCGAATGCCCAAATATACCAAATCTCTTTTTTTCTTTTTTAGGTATAGTAGAGATATATTTAGCCTTTGAGTCAGGAAAGTAAGCTTTTAAAAGCTTTTCTCCCTGCATTATCATCATATGACTTTTTTCAATTAAATTGATATTGATTAATGAATTTTGTGAAAGCATTGAAAGACTAAAAGTACCAGGCCCTGCTCCAATATCAAAAAACTCGAAATCAGAATAATCTGATAGGTTTAAATTTATTTTACTCAACGCTGCATTAAGCTTTGGAATATTTGTTAGCATATAAAAACAAGTATATGCAGATACCATTTTTTTATCATTCAAGTATTCACCTATAGAAGACCTATTCTGGGTGAAATTAATACTGAGTTTTTCTATACTCTTAATTAACTCACTTTCAGAGCTAAAACTTTCAAGTAAATGATCTTTTATTGAATCAAAATCTAATTTCAATATATACCTCTCAATTATTCTAAAAAACCTCATAAATATCATGTTTAAGAAGTAATTTAATCAAATTCTCTTTACATTTATTTTGATAAATCATAACTAGGAGTCAATAATGAAAAACTTACTAGTAATACTAATATTTATTGTACAGCCTTTGTTTGCACAAGAGAATATGAAACTTATTCATCTTAAAGCTTACTTTGACTCACCTGATGATTTTTATAGTCTCAACTTATCTGGTAATCAAAGTGCTAACAATTTATTTCACTACTACAAATACAGAGACCAAATAAGAAGCCGAATCATGCCATCCCCAACTGGTGGCATAAAAAGTATTCCTTCTAGGAAAGATCTAGTCCAGAATCTCTTTCCAACTCAACAAATTGAGTACAATATTTTAAAACTAAAATCATCTGCGATAGTAAGTAAAAGACCATGGTCAGATGATTATTGGCCAATCTATAAAGGTATTCTTGGATCTAGATATGCAGATGAGGAATTCATAGACCTTTTTGATTGGGAAGAAACATTTCAGTTTTACAGTTCCAATCCTATACCAAGTAAGATGACAGAAAAAGAAGTCAACCTTCTATCTCCTGCAGAAAAGTATGATCTAATTATTGGAGAAAATTATCTTACTAAGTCTCAATGGGCAGTAGGACAAAAATATTACACCGCTCGCGGTGAAGTTGAACAATGGATGGGTATTTGTCATGGTTGGTCTCCAGGGAGTATTATGGTAGATCGCCCTCAAAATCAAATCACAGTTCCAAGCTATGATCAAAAATACAATATCACTTTTTACCCTTCAGATATAAAAGCACTGGTCTCTCTTTTGTGGGCAAATACAAAGTATAAAAATCACTTCATCGGCGGACGATGTCGAGATGTAAATCCTCGAAGAGATGATAATGATCGAGTATTAAAGCCTGATTGTCTTGACTCTAATCCCGCAAGCTTCCATCTCGCTCTTACTAATGGTATTGGGCGCTTTGATACTTCATTTGTCATGGATGCTACATTTGACTATGAAGTTTGGAACCAACCACTTATTAGTTATAAATTAGATTATTTTAAAGTCACTAAACAAGAAGATTTACTAGAACTTGAAGAAGCATTAATAGATGTTAATGATTACCCTCAAGATCGTTTTAAAAAGTTTCGTCATCCAAAAACTCGTTATATCGTCGGAGTAGCATTGGAAGTTAAATACGCGGCAGAAGCTCCTCCAATACAAAGATCATATGACAGTGAGAAATTTGATCAAGATCACACTGTTTTTTACTACTATGATTTAGAGCTTGATCAGAACTATAACATCATTGGTGGAGAATGGTATAATTTTCAGCACCCAGACTTCTTATGGCGACCAGCGAGATCAGCAGATGCCCTTTCAAATTATGATTACTATCTACTATCTTCCCCCCTATGGGATGGCCACAAACCAATACCAAAAGGAATATCTGATCTTGCAAAAAAATCTGCAAATCAATCGACTCCTCTTGCTTATATTGTTAAGAGCCTCGTTAAATTATCTAATTCAAAGACTGGAGAAAATAAATGAAAACATATTTAATCACAACACTACTTTTATTAACTATTTTAAATAATGTTTATGCTCAAGCTACAAAAGAAATTATGCTTGAGAATGTTTTTATTATTAAAGAAGGTTACGATTCAAATGATGAAATTGAATTAACTCTTTACGGGAGTCTGCCCTCACCATGTTATAAAGTTGATAAAATAAATATAACTCCATCCCAAAACAATACTCATTTTTCAATTACCGTACTCATGAAAAAGAAAAGGTTAAGAGGTTGTGAGCAAACAATTTACAAAGCTCCTGTCAACTTCTCAAAAGTCTTGAGCCTTGGTGAACTTCCAGCTGGAAAGTACACATTTACTTACAACACTAAAGGTGGAGAAAAAACTGATTCTATGATTATAAGTGTAGCACAATCAGATTCTATTGATGAAAGCTTGTATGCACCTATATCCAACGCCTTTATTCCTGAACTTATATATCAAGGAGAAAATGCTGTTGTTGTTTTAACTGGAATTTTTCATACAAACTGCTTAAATCTTAACTCTGCCGACATTGAAGTCATTAAAAAAGACAATATTTTTATCATACTCCCAAAGTCCAAACTTACCTCTATTCAGAATTGTAATGATAAGAAATACCCTATCAGAGAAATTGTTAACTTAGGTAGTATAACCAAAAAAGGTAATTATCTCATTCATATCAGAAGCCTAAATGGTGGCTCTGTGAATCAAGTTTTTCAAGTTGAAAGTAGTGATTTCAACGGTTCGGGAATGTAAATTAACCTATTGATTTCACTTGTTTTACAAATAAAAGTATAATTTACCCCTAAAAACTATTGTTTGATTTGCCGAACAATAGTATATAATAACAAAGGGGTGATTTGTTATGTATATTTGTATATGTAAGGCCATAACTGACAAACAACTAGAAGAAGCTCAAAAGACATCTAAAAGTCTAAGAGATATCTGTAGAAACCTTGGCCTCGGGACAGAGTGTGGCGCATGTATTCAGGATGCAATGCAATGTCTTAATGCGAATACATCTCCCCAGCATCAAAAAGAAGAGTAACTTATTCCCTTTATCTTGCCTTAGTTTTTCCTAATTATTAATATACTCTTATATTTAAATCAGGAGAAATAAATGAAAGGTAATCAAGAAATTATAGATGCTCTTAATGAAGTACTCACAAGGGAATTAACGGCCATAAACCAATACTTCCTACATGCTAGAATGCTTCAAGATTGGGGGTTAGAAAAACTCGGTAAACTTGAATATGCAGCCTCTATTGATGAAATGAAACATGCCGATGAACTCATTAAGAGAATCCTATTTTTGGAAGGACTTCCAAATGTACAAAAAATCGGAAAAATTAGAATTGGTCAAAATGTAAAAGAAGTCCTTGAATCTGATCTCGCTGTAGAAAACGAAGCTGTTCCGGCCCTAAAAGATCATATCAAATTATGTGAGTCAAAATTGGATTACGTAAGTCGCGATTTATTTTTATCTATTTTATCAAGTGAAGAAGAGCATGTTGATTGGCTTGAAACTCAACTTGGACTTCTTGAAAAAGTTGGTGAACAAAACTATATTCAATCTCAAATAGATCCAGAAAAAGCATAATTAAAAAAGCCCCAAGTTGGGGCTTTTTACTTTAAAATTCTTTTGAACACTCTGTAAGAATCATCGGTTCATCGTCATCTGACTCTCCAGAAATATAAATGATAAATTTATAAGGAGTAATTTCAAAATCAAATTCACTAACTTCTTCTTTATTAGTAAAAACGAATTTGTCATTTTCAATTTTCCATTTTCTTGATACCACTTTTTGGCTTAACACTTCTCTACTTTCTGACTTATCAGTTGTTAATATATCAAGATCACCTGTATCAAAAAATATAAACTCTGCTTCAGTTATAACATGAACTCCTTGCTCAACTTGCTTTGAAGAATAATAACACCACGGTTTTTCTATAATTATAATCTCTTCTTCAGATAATAATTTTTTGACAACTACTTCTTCTTGCTTTTTATCTGTATCTTTTGAATATGACCTTTTTCCCTGAAGCTTAACCTCACAAGAGATAAATGATATAAAAAGAAATACAGATACCATTTTTATTAAAATAATCTTCATGGATTCTCCTTAATTTCTTTTTAATTAGTACTCTGGGGAGATCGAAATATCATTATTTTCCATATAACATTGAGAAAAAATACCATCTTCAAAATCACCATTGTCATAAGAGTAAAATCCAGAAATTACTAATTCATCTTGATTAAGAGTAAAGTCATAAGACTTTGATTTTTTAGAAGTTTCAAAGATTAACTTATTATCTTTAATAGCCCATTTTACATCTTCACTTTCTGAATCTGAAACTCCACCTTTTAAAATAGTCAACTTCACAGAAACAAGACCTGAATCTTGAAATGTCATCCGCATTTCAGCTTCAAGATCCACTCCATATTCATCTTTATCACTATCGTATTGACACCAGTCTTGTGATAAAAGTAACTTTCCTTCGGCTGACTCAATTGAATCAGCAATAACAGTTGAATTTATAGTATTATCACCTTTACCTGATCCCGAACTACTTCCATCAAGCTCAACTTCACAAGAAACAAGTGTCGTTAAAATCATCATAAAAATTAAATTAGCATAAATTGTTTTCATATATTCTCCATTGTTTAAGTCACATGATATTTGTGATGTGAAATACATACATTAGAGATGAATTAAAGTGGTATAGATTTTAAAATCTATTTCATTTGTGAAAAAAAAAGCCCCCAAATTGGAGGCAAATCGCTATCAGCTTCTAGGAATTAAAAATTCCCACTCGGCAACTTTGCTTAAAATAAACTGGCAAGCTTTGCTTTGCTGGGGGTAAAAAGCCCGCCCCTTAAAGCTGTGGTAAGGCAACGCCATATCATGCGGAAATTGAGGCCTAGACGGGTCCACCACGGTGCCACAGCCCAACTGCAACGCCCAGTGGCTTA
>CAYFHZ010000108.1:0-8503 GCA_964342535.1 uncultured Bacteriovoracaceae bacterium
TCCTCTTTTTTCAAAACCTTTGGCCACATGTTTTTCGTGAGCATAAAAATCACGATAACAATTGATTTTGTCCATAGGGCAGGCCATACCAATTTCTTTTTCATCTTTTAAATTAAAACTATAAAAACTTTGGTCTTTTGTTTGTAAGTCACCTTGCTTTATAAGGTCTTTGTATAATAAAGCAGTTTCTTGTAAAAAAGTGATTGATTCATCTTGGTAGTTATTTACAAGCTCACTTAGAGAAGATGGTGCTTTATAATTTGCCTTATTTGTTGCATTAAAATATCCACGTAATTCATAGTACTTTTTCCAAACAAGATTCACATCTATAACATTATCATTGCCGTCGATAATACCTAGGCGATATATATTTCCAATCGCTGTCATTCTTTTATAATTACATAATTTCATTTTATTCCTTCTGTAAGTCTAAAGTACCTAGGTTTGAATCATTTTTCAATGGCGCTGTGCGCATAACGAGTGGGCAGTTGTAGTCACTATTTATAAATATATGATGCATGTTAAAATAGTGTTGTGGAGTCCTGAAATGAAAAAAAGATATAATAGAAGAGATTTTATAAAAGTTGGAACTGCAGCGACAATAACTTCAGTTCTTTTTCCTAGCTGTACCAAATTGGTACCTAAATCAAAAAGAATAATTGCAAGTACTGGTGATAGCTTTGATTATATAGTTGTTGGTTCAGGTGCTGGAGGGGGGCCTTTGGCCTGTAGACTTGTCGAGGCTGGATTTAGAGTTTTATTACTTGAGGCTGGTGGAGAAAATAAGAATAGTTTAATTGAAGTTCCTGCCTTTCACGGCCTAACGACTGAAGAGCCAGAACTAAGTTGGGAGTTTTTTGTAAATCATTACTCCTCTCGAGTTGATCAAATAAAAAATTCTAAATTCAACTACGATAAAAATGGAGTATTTTATCCACGGGCAACTGGCCTTGGGGGTTGTACGATTCATAATGCGATGATTTTTATGTATCCAGATAATAGTGATTGGGATCATCTTGCTAATATAACTTCAGATAAATCTTGGAACTCGACAAATATGAGAAGATACTTCCAGAGAATGGAAGCCAATCAGTACTATCAAAAGCCACGAGTTACGAGATCGATTTGGTCACGATTAAATCTTGAAAGAATGGGATTTAATGGATGGATGGCCACAGAACAGACATCACCAAAAATTCTTTTGAAAGATAAAAAATTTTTGAAAATCTTTTTTTCAGCACTTAAAGAAGAAGGACTTATAAATGAGATTGCAGATGTTTTGGGAGAAGGAAAAAATATAAAACTAGATCCCAATACATGGAGTTATGTACAAAATAAGTTAGATGGTGTTTTTAATGTACCCAAGTCAACCTTGAATGGTAAGCGAAGCTCTGCTAGAGATTATATTTTAAAAACTCAAGCAAAATATCCGTTTCTTCTTACTGTAAAGACAGATTCTCTGGTTAAAAAAGTTATTTTCGATCAGAAGAAAAAAGCTATTGGGGTAGAAGTTTTAGAAGGAAAAAATATTTATAAAGCATCTCCACTATATAATTCAAAAAATATAGCTAAGTTGAAAAAATACAAAACAAATAAAGAAGTGATTCTTGCTGGTGGTGCATTTAATAGCCCACAACTCCTTATGCTGTCTGGTGTAGGTGATCCTAATATTCTAAATCAGCATGGAATTGAAACGTTAGTGACTTTACCTGGTGTAGGTAAAAACCTACAAGACAGATATGAAGTTACTGTTGTTTCTAAATTGAAAAATGAATTTAAACTACTTGATAAATGTTCATTTAATAAAGGAGCAGATCCTTGCTTAGTCGATTATAAAAAAGATACAAAAAATTCTCTCTATGCAACAAATGGGATTCTCGCAAGTATTATAAAAAGATCTAGAAAGAATTTAAAAGATCCAGATTTATTTATGTTTGCTCTACCAGGAAAGTTCAAAGGATACTATAAAGGATGGGCCAACGACTCATTAATGGATGAATATCTGACATGGGCGATCCTTAAGGGACATAACGAAAATCATTCAGGTGTTATATCTCTTAATTCGAGTTCACCTCAGGATATGCCAGATGTGAACTTTAATTACTTTCATAATAGCTCACAAGAATTTAAAAAAGATTTAGTTGCTGTTCGTGATGGAGTGAAATTTGTTAGAAAAATGAATAATCGTATAAGTAGCCTTATTGATGAGGAAATTAGTCCAGGAATAAAATTACAGTCTCATACTGATTTAGATAATTGGATTCAAAACGAGTCATGGGGACATCACGCCTCTTGCAGTAACAAAATTGGTTCAGATAATGATGATATGGCCGTACTTGATTCTAAGTTTAGAGTGAGAGGCACAAAAGGTTTAAGAGTTGTTGATGCTTCTTCATTTAATAGAATCCCAGGGATGTTTATTGTTTGTCCAATTTATATGATTGCAGAGAAAGCAGCAGAAGATATCGTTTCGGATTCTGTTAACTTCTAAACTTATTCTGGTAAACTTACTCAGGGCGACCAAATTTTTCATCATACTCAGGAAGAATTTTTTCCATAGCATTGAAAAAATGCTGCATTTCTTCTTTAAGTCCTATTGAAATTCTAACCCAATCATTTAAATGATTGGCCTTAAGCGGTCTAATAATAACACCTTCGTTTAAAAGATTATCAAAAAGATATGCGCTTGCTTCTTCTGAACCAGTTTTAAAGCAAATAAAATTGGTAATTGACCTGATTGGCTTAAAACCTTTTTGATCTAAAAACTTTAGTGTTTCATAATATCTTTTTGTGTTATTTCTAATAGTTCTCTCAAGGTGAGGGTAGTCATTTAGTGCACCTGTTGCTCCCTTTTGAGCAATCAGAGAGGGTTCAAAAGGAAGTTTAACTTTATGAAGTGCTGTTATAAAATTTTCATGAGCAAAACCGTAACCAACTCTTACTCCAGATAGACCATAAGCCTTAGAAAAAGTTCTAAGGGTAATAACGTTATCATATCTGTATTTCATTGAATCTGGGTAATCCCAAGTGGATTGAGCAAACTCAAAATAAGCCTCATCCAAAATAACAATAGTGTGTTTTGGTACATACTGCATAAGAAAATCAAATTCATGCTCAGTTATATAAGTACCTGTTGGATTATCTGGGTTAGCAATATAGAGTACTTTTGTATTTTCATTTAGAGCTTCAGCTAAAGCTTTTACGTCATAGCGCATATCTTTTGTTCGCGGGCATGTTACTATTCTGGCACCTGCACTTGTCGCAAGAATATGAAACCCAATAAATGTCTTTTCAGCAGTAAGAACCTCATCACCTGGTTGCATGAAAGCTCTTGCAATATAGGCCATGATACCTTCAGATCCATTACCAAGAATGATATTCCCTGGTTTTACTTTGTAAAGATTACAAAGTTTTTCCTTCAGAACAGTTGCATGCATATCCGGGTAGCGATGAACATCCCATAGAGCATTAGTCATTTCACGTATTGCATAAGGACTTGGCCCCAGAGGATTTTCATTACTTGCTAATTTTGAAATATCTGTAATACCTTTTTCACGTGCAAGTTCCTCAATTGGCTTTCCAGCTTGATAAACTTGAAGGTCATTTATGTAATCAGGAATCAATTTTCGCTGCATGGTGTAAATCTCCTTAATAATTTAATTGAGGCTATAGTGATTCTATTAGAAAATCAAGGATGATTAGTTAAGTTACATAGTAAATTTAAGGGTTTCTGGGTAACTCATAAGGGGAATTTATGTGGAATTTTCGGTACTAGTGGAGAAAATATTAGATACTTTTTTGACTGAATTACCCAGAATAAGCACCGTGGGTCATCAATGACCCACGGAGAGAGGAACTAGTGAAGAACCCTCAATCTTTGATGATCTTCACGAACTAAACGTTTCGCTTTTTCGATAACTCTATTGGCGACGCTAAAAGGATTTTCGCCCTTTGAACTAACGTTTAGTTTTTTATTTCTTAACTTTAAATTTGCATTTATTTTAAATTCTTTGGCATCATCTTCAATCAACCAATCAAAATGTTCGCCCTTCCATAATAGCTTTTTTAAAGATTCAGACTTCTGATTGAGATAAAATTCTAATGCATCGCTATGGTCTACGTGCTTAAAAGATACAGCAACATTCATAACTACTCCTTTTTACTTTTTAAGGTTCAAAGAAGAAGAGGTATATTTTCCCGGGAAAGATTATATCCTTCTCTCACACATAAATATGGGTATGAATTTTTAATTCACAAGGGTAAATAATGAAAAAAATTAAAAAATTTTGCCTATAAAAAAATGTTTTGAGACAATATTGCAAAAATTAATAACTCATTAAAAGGATCAAGAATATGACAATATTAGCAGGCAAAAAAGCTCTTATATTTGGAGTAGCAAACGAAAGATCGATTGCATGGGGGATTGCTCAAGAACTTAAAAAGCAGGGAGCAAGTGTCGCCTTTTCTTATATGAATGATGCTATTAAAAAGAGAGTGGAGCCCTTAGCTGAACAGATTGGGGCTGATTTTATTTTTCATATGGACGTAGCAAATGATGAAGATTATACAAAGTTACCAGAAGTGATTAAAGAAAACTGGGGAAGTTTTGATATCTTAGTTCATTCTATTGCTTTTGCAGATAGAGCAGACCTAAAGGATTCATTTGTTAAAACTTCAAGGGAAGGTTTTAAGTTGGCATGTGATATTTCTGCTTTTAGTCTCGTTGGTCTTTCTCACAGTCTAGTGGAATTGATGAACCCTGGTAGTTCTATTATGGCCATGTCTTATTACGGCTCACAAAAAGTGGTAACAAACTATAATGTTATGGGGGTGGCAAAGGCAGCTCTTGAAGCAAGTACTCGTTATCTCGCGAATGACTTAGGAGAAAAGGATATTAGAGTAAACTGTATTTCTGCAGGACCAATTAAAACCTTGGCTGCTTCTGGTATTTCAGGTTTTAGAGACCTCTTAAATAAGGTAGAGGACTATGCACCAATGAAAAAAAATGTAACTCAACAAGATGTTGGAGGAACTGCTGTTTACCTAGCAAGTGAGTTATCCACTGGAGTTACTGGCCAGGTTATTTACGTTGATAGTGGACTAAGCATTATGGGAGGTTTTTAATTTGATTAAAAACTTTTTTTTCTCCATTCAGCCATCATACAAAATGATAGTAAAGGATAAGGTGAATTTGTTATTTGTCTTATGTCCTTTATTAATAGGAATTATTCTTTATGTCTTTTTAGGAAGATTTATTCTTTCAGAGGGATTAAGTTATGGAAATGCTCTTATAAGTGAATATCTGTCAAATGAAACGATTGGTGGTGTTCTCTCATTTATTGTCGCAACTCTACTATCTATTCTTTTGTTCTTTTTTGTAAATTGGACTTTTGTTCTACTTCTATCAGTTATTGCAAGTCCATTTAATGATATGTTGAGTTCAAGAATTGAAAAAACAATGAGAAATGAAAAACCACAGGATCTAAAAGAAAGCTTGGCGCAAATGTTTAAGCGAATTGGTTCTGTTCTTTTTACTGAAATTAAAAAAGTATTTTTTATTTTAATATTATCTTTGTTTGCATTTGTTTTTGGTTATATTCCAGTTTTAACTCCTGTAAGTGTGATCATAAGTGTTCTGCTACTTGCCATCAGCTTTCTAGACTATAGTTGGTCAAGAAATGAGTTAAGTTTTAAAGAATGTAAAAAAGATCTGTTAAAAAATATCTTAAGCTATATTTTAGGAGGAGGGATATTTATGGCCATTGTATCAATACCTTTTATAAATATTATTGTACCACCACTTGCGACAAGCTATTTTACTATTTTATGGTTAAAGAATAATGAACGTCGCGATTAAGCTTCCTAATTTACTTCAGCATAGAGTTTTGTGCTTTCCAATGCTACACCAACTTTATAAGTATCTTTCAGAGAAATTAGAAGAAGGAGAAATTTTAAATATTCACCTTTTCTCTATTAAATCAGATATAGAAGTTCTTAATTTATTACCTTTTCATGCTTACTATCACGAACTTGAGTTAGGAGATTTAAAAAACGTATTTACAGCACATAGGGCCTGCACTCAGATTAGAATGGAGTTGAACCTAGATCTTTACATTTCGACGACAGAGAGTTTTGTTGATGCTAGTTTTGGTTTTCTGCTAAAAGCAAAGAAAAAACTTGGCTTTAAAATACCTCGAAATTCAATTTTCTTAAATAGTTATATTTCTCCTGAGCCCTTAAGCGATATTTATATCGATAAAATTTATACTTTATTAGATGGAGTGATGCTTGATGGTGATACAGTTCCAAAAATGAGATCAATTATATCCCGTGAAATAGACCCATTGTTTAAAAGTCATACTCAGACATATATTGTCATTGATTTACCACTTGTAAAAGGTGAGATCGATCCAGAATGGAAAGATTTATTTTCTTTATGTGTTGGAATAGAATTTGTATTAATGTGTTCAAAATTAGACCCAATAAATGCAAAAATTGAATTAAAGCAATATATAGAAGCCTTAGCCCCACAAAATAACTACAAAATTTTTGAACATAATTCAAAAATTGATTTTGCTAAGCTCTGTAAAGGAGCAAGCTACTTTATTGGAAATTGGAGTGACTACTCTCTAATAAACAATTATATCAGTGGAACAAATTTGCTTACTTCAAATACATATCCTCAAAAAGAACTTGAGTGCTTTGTTGGAAAAAATATAGAGGTTGTTGCTCCTGGAGTAAGTAAAGGATCAGATAAATACTATAATTATATTTTTGATAATATTATTACTAAAGTAGAAAGCATTCCTAAAGAGATTAAAAATGATTGAAAATGTAATTCTTGTATTTGCCTTAATTGGAATTGGAACTTTTAGCAAGCGTTTAGGACTTTTACCTGAAAATTCAGCTTTTGTTTTAAATTCATTTGTTTTGAATATTTCTTTACCTTCGATGATATTAATAAGTATTCCTAAACTTCCATTGGATGGAAATTTACTCTATCCTGTTATTTCTCATTGGTTGTTTTATTCATTAAGTATTATATGTATTCTAGGGTTTTTAAAAATATTTAAATTAGCTAAAAGTCATGTTGGAGTTTTACTTGTTGTTGCATGCATGGGTAACACGGCATTCTTAGGTATCCCTATGGTTGAAACATTTTATGGAGCAGAACTTGTTCCTTATGCTGTTTTATATGATCAGCTTGGTTCGGGAATTGCCTTTATCTTAACTGCAAGTTTTATCTTACCTGTCTTTAAAGATACTGCTGTTAAAAAGCAATTCTCAGATATTCTTCGGGATTTAATCGTATTCCCTCCTTTCGTTTCATTGGTTTTAGGATTTATTTTTATCTTTATTCCAATGCCAAAACTTGCTAACAATGTACTTGAGATAATTTCTAAGACTTTAATTCCTTGTGCAATGATATCTGTTGGATATCAAATGAAATATAGACTAAATCAGGATAAGTTGAAACCAGTTGTTATTGGTTTAGTAATGAAACTAGTATTAATACCACTTATCGGATTAGTATTTGTAAAATTATTTAAAATTGAAAATTCCGCTATGAATATTTCGTTGCTTCAGTCGGGTATGCCTCCTATGATTACTGCAGCAGCCTTAGCAATGAATGCGGACTTAGAAAGTGATATAGCTGCATCCTTAGTCGGGTATGGTTTATTTTTTTCCTTTTTAACTCTTCCTCTGATACAATTTTTATTACATATATAAAATATTGTGAATTCATTCCGATATGAGTTTAAAATTAATATTATAAAAGAATAGGTGAGTTCGATGAGTAAGGCAGAAGAGTTAAAGCAAAAAAGAATTTTAATTGTAGATGACGTCGCTACGTATAGAACTGCATTATCTTCATTTCTTGAAAAACTTGGATTTACAAAAATCGATACAGCTGAAGATGGTGTTCAAGCTTACGATATGTTAATGGATGCTCAGGGTAGTGAGCCTTATGGTCTTGTTTTCTCAGACATCAATATGCCAAATATGAATGGAATTGATCTTGTTAAAAAAATCAAACGAAGTGATGTTCTCAAGTCGACTCCAGTTGTTATGGTAAGTACAGAAAATGAATCATCTATGGTTTTAGATGCGATCTCACTAGGTGCTGCTAATTATATTATTAAACCCTTTTCTGCAGAAATTCTTCTTCAAAAACTTAAAGAAGTTGGTAAACAAATAGTTTAAGTTTGATCTATTGAGTTAAGTGGTTGAAATCATAAAGCCTTTCGAGGCTTGTTAGATGCTTAAACAGAATTAGAAAAATTACAATTTCTCTACTACATATCTCATTATTCGTTATCCTTAAAAAAACAAAAAAAAGGATGATATTGTCCCAAAACTGTAGTGCGCTCTTAACTTACTCCTTCAAAACTTAATCTGATATTGCCACTTAATTTCATTTTATTGTCCCAGTAAGCTTCCCACGATTTTGGATCTGTTATTACTTTTAAAATGATTCTCGTCATTTTTGCGCAACCTTTTT
>CAYFHZ010000109.1:0-8499 GCA_964342535.1 uncultured Bacteriovoracaceae bacterium
AGTACTAAAGCTTCTCTCCATATAGGTAAAACTTTAAAGAAAGAGATATTACAGTCATCATCAATCCAATGAACGTAATATTAGTTAGATATGCGGTTTTTTCTTTAAAAAATACCTTATTTTACTTACATAGGTCATAGACTTTAATATCAGGGTTTGGTATCACGTTATTTGGTTTAATATGTCAAACAGGTGACCTAATGTTATTAAATGAAAGTAAAAAGAATACTTGGTATGAAGTGTCTGAGATTAGCTCCCAAGATACAGATTTGGAATTCAGATTTTATAAAATGGGGATTTACCCAGGTGCTAGGATTATGCTGAAAAGAACAGCACCTATATTTCATGACCCAGTTCTAGTTCAAGTAGAGCTTTCGCAATTTGCCTTATCTAAAAAAGAAGCCCAGGCAATAAAAGTAGGTGAATTATGTCTGTAATCGCTCTTCTAGGTTTACCAAACTCAGGAAAATCAACACTGTTTAACACTCTTACTCAAAGTAGGCAAAGAGTAGCAAACTTTCCAGGAATAACTGTCGAAAGAAAAATAGGGACAGCCTTTTATAATGATGAAGCCTTATCTGTAGTCGACCTACCAGGTGTGTATACATTAGACGTTTCAACTCTTGATGAAAAAATAACAAGAGATTATGTTTTTAATAAAGTTACTGATGACAAAGCTGATACATTTGTTCTTGTTGTAGACGCGACTAATTTAAAAAAGTCGATTTACTTAGCAATGCAATTAAATGAGATTGGACAGCGGTTTATTGTTGCTCTTAATATGATGGATATTGCTAAGAAAAGAGGACAAGAAATTGATCTTAATCTTTTATCTCACCACCTAGGTGGAGCTTCTATTATTCCCGTTATTGCTACTGAGGGGGTTGGAGTTGAACAACTTTTACAAGCAATTAAAGAAGAGCAAAGTCGTGATAAAGGTGAGATCAATCTTCCAAAAGATTTTCAAAAACAAATAAAAGATCCTATGTATATAAAGGAAAAATTCAGCAGAGTTGAAGATGTCATTAAGGAAGTAACAATTAAAGAAATCGAGTTTGATACTCTAACCGAAAGAGTTGATAAATTTGTTTTACACCCTTTTTTTGGTCCATTAATTTTGATTGGTACACTTCTCTTTATTTTTCAATTATTGTTTGCTTGGTCTGATCCTTTTATGGGACTTATTGAAAGTGGCTTTGAATATGCTGCAGAGTTGGCGCAACTGTTAATTCCTGAAGGCTTAATACAGTCATTAGTTGTTGATGGAATTATCGGTGGAGTTGGGGGAATAATGGTTTTCCTTCCTCATATTATCTTTTTATTTATCATTATTTATTTCCTTGAAGATTTAGGTTATTTAGGAAGAGCAGCATTTATGCTAGACTTTTTTATGCGTAAATTAGGTTTACCAGGAAAAGCAGTTATACCTTTACTCTCTTCTCATGCTTGTGCTATTCCAGGGATTATGTCAGCAAGGATTATTGAAAGTCACTCACAAAGATTACTAACGATGATGATTTCTCCATTGGCCACTTGCTCTGCTAGATTACCAGTTTATACACTACTTATTGGAGTCATTGTTCCAGCAAATATTAAATTCTTAGGGTTTATTGGACTACCTGGTTTGGTATTATTTGGACTTTATATGTTCGGAATTTTATCTGCCTTTTTGGTTGCATTCTTTTCAAGAAAAGTATTTATGGGACAATCACCTAGTTACTTACTTATGGAGCTTCCTCCATATCGAGTTCCTAAAATTACAAATGTCTTTAGAGGTGCACTTCAAAAAGGGTGGATTTTTGTTAAAAAAGCTGGTTCAGTGATTTTTGTTCTTTCAATTATCATTTGGGGGTTAGTAACATTTCCAGGTACTCCTATAAATGCCGACAAACCTGCAATTGAGTATTCTTACGCAGCTCAAATAGGAAAAACCTTTCAACCTGTTTTTGCCCCTCTAGGATTTGACTGGAAAATAACAACAGCTCTTATTCCTAGTTTTGCAGCAAGAGAAGTATTAGTCTCTGCAATGGGAACAGTTTATGCAGTAGAGGGAAGTGAAGATACAGAGGATGAAGGCTTTTTAAAAAATATGGCCAATGTTATGACAAGGCAGTATTCACTGGGCACATTAATGGCACTCTTGATTTGGTTTGTTTTTTCTCCACAATGTATTGCTACATTTGGTGTCCTAAAAAAGGAAACAGGAGGCTATAAGATGCCTACCATTTTTGGAGTCTATACTCTAGTTTTAGCCTATTTCTGCTCCTTTATTACGTTTATTTTATTTTCATAGCTTTAAGTTATTGAATTTTAGTTGTTTCTGCGAATTATTAAAGAATTAAGCATCTAAATTCTTAAAAACAGTTTATTATATAGCAAACCTATTTCAGCAGGAGCGAATATGAAAAAAGCTGTTTTACTTACTCTTTTACTTAATTTTGTCCTTACAAATCCAATCTTTGCCAATGAAAATAAAAGGGAAAAGAGAGGAATGGGAATGATGGGGATGCTTGAAGGTCTTGATCTGACTAAAGAGCAAAAACAAAAATTAAAAGAAATAAGAAAGGAATCTACTGGGTCAAATAATAGAGATAAAATTAAGGCCATGCGGGAAGAATTAGAAAAGAAATTTGGCAGTGATGCTAAAAACTCTGAACTTGAAGCTTTAAATGCGAAAATAGCAGATGCACAGTCGCAACAACATAAAGAGATGTTTGCTAAACTACTAAAAATAAGAAGTATTTTAACTGTTGAACAAAGAAAGAAATTTCAAGAGATACAAAATTCTCGTAAAAAGAAAATGAGAAAGAAGCTTCAGAATTAAGAGATCTCGTGACAAAAAGTTTATTATTTGAAATAAAAGGCCATGAAAAAAATTATGGCCTTTTTTTTATTATGTTTTTCCCTAAATACTTTATCTGGAGAGTTAGAAAAATATTGTAACGAATTCGAAGGAGACGTTTTTAAATCATACAGATGTCCTAAAAGTGGTATAACACTTTCTTTCGGCTTTTGTGTTTTTAAAAACCACGAAGGTATTACTCAATTTTTTGACGGCTGTACCGGTCCAAAGTCAGAATTTCACTCGTTATTTTATCCACACTGTATTCAGCACGATTTATGTTACCATCACGAACCAATTACGAATGGTTTATCTCAAAAAGACTGTGATCTGAAATTTAAAGAAGATTTACTTAACAGTTGTCAGGCCATAAGTAAAAAAAAGAAGTGTGAGAGTTTAGCTAAAACAATGTATACAGCAGTTAGAGCTTTTGGAAAGCTCGCATTTAACTGTGCAGAATATAAAGCACATTATTGAAAGCTAACATCTTTCCAGTTCTTCAGTTGCCATGTTGTTTGCACTATTGCAATAACTTCATCATGAGAGTTCATGATGTTAGTTATCATATTAATATTTGATTGATTTTTTTCTCTGAGTTCTTCTTTTATGACCTCAACATCTTCTATAGTAAGATCAGCTTGACCTCTTAGAGATTCTTTTGCCTGTTTGATATAGTCTACTTTGAGGTCTTTCATAATAATTCGATAATTTGCTATACCAAAATGCTTAAGAATAATGAGCCCTGCGGGGTATTCACCAAGTGTTGCAAT
The DNA here is from genome assembly GCA_964342535.1 of uncultured Bacteriovoracaceae bacterium. GTDB lineage: Bacteria > Bdellovibrionota > Bacteriovoracia > Bacteriovoracales > Bacteriovoracaceae. Next base: position 3,613 of record CAYFHZ010000109.1, read on the forward strand.
AGCACAGGCATGAATTCCACCAAGATGGTTTTGGTTTAATTTTGAATAGGGTATTTCAATAATGGCCTTGTAATCAGACAATTCAATATATTTAAATTTATGGGGAATATTAAATGGAATCGCCAAATTTAGCAGTTTATTCAGGGATTGGAGTGCAAATTTGTCATAACTTTTACGAAGTAAATAGTCGGTAATTTTTCTCAGCTTTTCATTCATATTATTATTATCGGTAGTTGGAGATAAATTGTTAGATTAAGTATGTTTTCGTATGGAAATAATTATGATTTACTTGGATGACAACAGTCGTAAAGGATGAAATATGAAAAAATTAGGGAAGATCGTATTATTATTTAGCCTTGTCGTTACAGTACAGGCAAAAGATGTTTATCTTACTATAGGAGCAGATGCTCTTCAAAATTCTCAAAAATCTTTTTCTGAAGTAAAGGTTTTAGAGCAAAATAGTGAGATTGCTGTCATTAAAATCAATGAAGAAAATATTGAGTCACTTTCACATATGATGCATGAAAATTTTAATCGTTGTGGGGGATTTATTGTTCACGATAGTGAGTCAGAAGCGAAACAAGTTCTTACTGACCAACTATCTAGACGTTTTGCAAAGTCATTAGCTTTTACTCAGTATTCCATAACGGAAACAGAAAAAGTAACAAAACTTGTGAATGAAACTTCGGAGATGAATATTCGAAATACTATAGCGAAACTTACTTCTTATCAGAATCGTTATTACAAAGCTCAGACTGGTGTAGATTCGCAAACTTATGTAAAACAAACGTGGGGGGCTTTATCTGCAGGCCGAAATGATGTTACGGTAGAGCTTTATCAGCACACTAAATATCCTCAACCTTCAGTGATTATGACAATTGAAGGTTCTTCTATGAAAGATGAGATTGTCGTTATTGGAGGTCATGGAGATTCGATTGCTGGATGGTGGGGACGTGAAAGAGCTCGTGCTCCAGGAGCAGATGATAATGCATCAGGAATAGCAACAATTACAGAAATTATAAGAGTCGTTATGTCTTCAGGTTATAAGCCTCAAAGAACGATAAAATTTATGTCTTACGCCGCAGAGGAAGTAGGTCTATTAGGATCAAATGATATTGCTAAAGAGTTTAAATCAAATGGAAAGAATGTCGTTGGAGTTGTCCAGTTTGATATGACAAATTATAAAGGTTCTGATGACTTAGATATTGTTTTTATGACAGACTATACAAATCAAGCTCAGACAAAGTTTATGGGGTCATTAATTGATACTTATATTCCAAATATTAATTGGGGATATTCAAAATGTGGATATGGATGTTCTGACCATGCATCTTGGCATAATGCTGGTTATCCTGCATCAATGCCTTTTGAATCAACAATGGGTGATATTAATGGTCATATCCATACAAAAAATGATACAATTGACGTTGATAGATCAGGTGGTACAGCAGACCATGCTGAAAAGTTTGCAAAACTTGGAATTGCATTTACCGTTGAAATGGGAAAGTAGAAAATTAATTGGAAATAAATAAATTATTTGAAGAGATTGAAGAGAACTTAGAAGCATCTAGAAAAGTGTTTATTAGAACTAATATCGATGATGCTGAAGAGGATTTTCGATCTCTTCATGAAGCAACAATAATCCTAAATGCTCTTAAAGAAATTGCTCATGTTGCTCATGAGTTAATTCAAAAATACCCTACTCTCGAATCATTATTTGAGAAAGATTTTGGAAAATTTAAAGATGTTTTTAGTCGAGAACAGGTCGTTGAAACCTGCCTTCTAGAGCATTTTCTTATGCCTTTATCTGATGAATTTCCTTTTCCGGAAGACCATGAAATAGACAAAAATCTCTTAGATAATTATGTTTTATCTTTTAAAGATTGGTCTAGTGAAATTGGAGAGAAACATCTTAGAACCCAAGATACAATTCTTAATAATTTTCATATGGAGCTTAAGCACTCTGAGCTTGAATGTCATTGTGTTAAATGTGTTGCTGATTTTAGGGCCAAGCTAAGAGAAACTGTTTACAAGCAACAAGTTGAGAAAATTGATAATGCAGTAGAAAAACTTCATGATCTTGTTTTAGAAGAGAGCCTTCATTATAATTCAGACTATATAAGTAAACTTAAAAAGAATTTAGAAAAGTCTTTATCTCATGTTCGCTATAAGCTCAAAAGAGGTTCATTAAATAAACTAGATTCAGACATTAAGGCCCACTTTAAAAGAGTTATGGGGCCTAACTCTGAGCTTGGACGTATATATCGAGAAAGATTGATTACCTTTTTCAATGGCCTACTTGTTGATGATGAACTCTCGCCAGATCTTATTAGTGATAATGAATATGATCGATTTTTTACGCAACTAGGAATTGGTATTTGGAAAAGTCCAAATACTTTAAAAAGAGAGTTTCATAAACTTGTACGTTCAGTCCTTGCATTCAAACGAAAAGATATCTCAGCCTCAATCCTACGTGATTATTTAGGACAATTTTGGGTCCACTCCGAAGCTCGTAAGCTTAAAAGACGAGTTATTTATCACATGGGTCCAACAAATTCAGGTAAAACGTATAATGCAATTGAAGCTCTCGCAAAAGCTAAAAATGGTTGTTACCTTGCACCTTTGAGATTACTTGCCAGTGAGCTTTTTGATACCCTAAATGATAAAGGTGTTCCTACAACTTTACTTACAGGAGAGGAAGTTGTTGAAATTGAAGGAGCTTCACACTTTTCATCAACAATAGAGATGGCCAAACTTCAGGAACATTTTGAATGTATGGTCATTGATGAAATTCAAATGATTACCGATACTCAAAGAGGTTGGGCTTGGACACGAGCTCTTGTTAATGCCAACGCTGATGAAATACATCTTTGTGGAGATCATTCTGTTTATGAATTGGTCGAAAAAATATTAAAATTAACAGGTGATACACTTGAAGTTTGTAATTATCAAAGAAAAACATCTTTAACTGTAATGCCTCATCCTATAAAACTCGTTGATATGGAAAGAAATGATACTCTTATTGTTTTTTCTCGTAGAAATGCATTGAAATACAAACGAGATTTAGAAAATCTAAATTTTAAAGTGTCAATCGTATATGGAAGATTGAGTCCTGAAGTTCGTCGTGAACAGGCAAGAAAATTTGATGAAGGTGAAACAGATATCATGGTGGCAACTGATGCCATAGCCATGGGAATGAATTTACCAATTAAAAGAATAGTATTCTCTGCAGTTTCAAAGTTTTGGGATGGAAAAGAGTTTCCGTTAACGGATTCAGAGTTAAAGCAGATTGCTGGACGAGCAGGACGTTTTCAACGTTTCCCAGAAGGATTTGTTACCACTCTTGCTAAAGTCGATGATGGAATAGAAACAATTCAAGCAGCACTTCATCACGACCTTGAACAAAAAGAATTGGCCATGGTTGGACCAGATTTAGAAATTTTTAGATCTGTAAATATGGCATTAGAAGAGAATAACCTACAAACTCTTAGTCTATCTGAATTTCTAAGGCTGTTTAACACAATGACATTTCAAAAACCATTTTATTGTGTTGAGCTCAAAGAAATGATTGAGCTTGCTGAAACAGTTGAAGAAGCAGATACTATGAATGCTCTATCAGATGCTGAAATATTTGGTTTTGCTTGTGCCCCAGTTAATTTAGGCTTAATGGATCATGTACAATATTACGTATGGATTTTAAATCACTATGTTGGAAAAAAGATGATCACTAACGAAGAGGTTGATTTTCAATCTGACGATATTGATTACTTGGAAACAGCAATTAAATGTGTTGAATTGTATCAATGGCTTGCAAGACACTTTGATAATAACTACTTTGCCTTTGAACAAGAAAAACTTCTTTATAATAAAACTCAAGCCGTCGAAAGACTTAATGAACTTTTATCTGAAAAAGTTTCAAAAAAATGTTCTTCTTGTGGAGTGAAACTTGATGATGAGTTTCAGTATAATATATGTGAAACTTGTTTTGCTCAACGTCGTGGGCAGCGAAGAAAAAGTTTTAGAAATAAAGATGGTAAGAACTTTGACAAGAATAAGTCTAATAAGAATAGAAGATCTAGTGGAAAGTCTTACAGTAGTAGTGGACCTAATAAAGGAAATACAAATTCACGAAAGAAAAAGCCTAAAAAAAATAAAGCAGCTGCATTTAAAAGAGGTTAGGGTACAAGCATTTTAGAGCAGTATCTTACTGGAGCTTTTAATCTTTCCATTTTGTTATTTAATTTTTTATATAATCTTGTGTTTTCTGCAAGTTTATAAGGAATCCAACCTTGAGCATGTGCAAAGTATAAAGCACCTCCAGTGACAATTGAACCGATATAGACTTCTGCAATCGGCATACCATTAAGTTTCATAGCAACTCCAGTCATTGCTAAAACTGAAATGATCGCTCCCTTTGCACGGGCCTTAGATTCAATTTGTTGTAGAAGTTTATGAGACTTATCATTTACTGTATATCTTTTAAATTCACCTTCATTTGCAAGTACTTTATCAATTTCTTCAATTAATTCCTTCCGATCTTTAATCTTAATTTTATCTGCAAGTAGATCATTCTTAAGATTTTGAAATTCACGATATTTAATTTTTAAAATTGCAAATTCTGCAGGTGCTTGGGATAGTATACCCGCAAGAGTGGCATCCCATACTTTTTTTACCCCGTCACTCCAACCTTCGACTTGACTGACATCGAAACCATATTTTGGTAACTCCCATAGAACTGCTACAGCAAAGATTTCAGTTGCCATCCAAAATAAATACATTTCTGCATCAACAAAGGTTTTTACAATAACCCCCAGCCTGGATTTACTACGTTTGAGAGCTTGCAACTTTCTTTTTTCAGTTAATTTTTCAAATATTTGTGGATTATTT
>CAYFHZ010000110.1:0-8422 GCA_964342535.1 uncultured Bacteriovoracaceae bacterium
TTGATATTTTTATCTATTATTATAATCAGTTCTATCTTGGGGGAATTTCCCCACCCTAGTCAGGCGGTTAGAAAAGCTTATTTTAGCCGACAATTTTCCCGATCAAATTGAGAAGAATAAGTCAAAATTTTTCCTGACTCACATAAAATAAACTTCTTCTCGCCCTTAGGAAGATCTTTAAGTTTATAGGATACCTCCATAGAAGACTTTACACCAGATTCAGTACTCGAAAATGGCCAGGTCACAGTTACTTTGAGTGGAGTTTCACCATTTTTTATACCAAATAAGATTCCTTCTTCATTTTGTGCAGGTAATGCTCCGTATGAATAAACAACCTGTTGAATTCTTTGACTTAGCTGGTTTTTATTTTTTACAACAGTAAGTGAAATACTCCCATTAAGTCCTTTTAAATTTGAACTCTCTCCCATCAAGTAAAATCGTATACTCGAATTTGTATTTTCAATTTTATTTTCATAGAGATAAATTCTATTTTTTAATTTAGCATCTCTGATTTCGGATTGTGCCGTCAAAATATCCATTTTACCATCTTGGTTGATATCTATGATAACTGTAGCAACAGGGTTAACTAAATCAACACCGTATGCTTGGGATACATTCACAAAAGAATGATCTTCTTCCTGTGTAAAAACAATAAGTTTGGAGTATGGAGGATAACCAGAATTATCAACAATTAAATCTAAGAGACCATCATTATTCAGGTCTACCCATATGGCCCTTCTATCTGCCTGATGCCAATCTGGGTCAAAGCTATCAAGAAAATACTCAGTTCTGAAAAATCGAGGTGGATATTTAAATGTTCGCCCAGTTAGAAGACTTGATTTATCCACACTTTCGTCATCGTAATTATGAGTCAGTTCTCCCAAAAAAATATCCATAATAAGGTCTTGATTATAGTCTGCACAGGCCGCTGAAAAAGTTCTTCCTCCACCTCTTTCATGAATAAGGCCATCAGGATCAGAGGCAACCCCACTTTCAACAGCAATATCCTCAAAGTAACGCTCTTTCTCTCTAAATTTAAATCGATTCATCCATAATTTATTGTGAAATCGATTTGTAGATGTCGTTAATATATCCGGATAGCCATTTCTATCAATATCACATATCTGTGAAGCATATGTTGGTGTAGCATAAGTAAACATCGTTTTATCAAGATTTTGCTTTGTTTCACCTGTTAAAAGAGAAGAATGATTCGTGTACTTTTTTTCTATTTGATCATATATGTAAAGTAAATCATGTACAGGAAGTTTAGTTTGCTTGTAAGAGTTCAACCAGTTCCCAATAAATAAATCTAAATATCCATCAAGATTAATATCAATTAAACCAATGGTACTAACTGGTGAAGTTAAATTTAAATCTTGCTTAAGGCTAAACCGAAGACCCTTCTCATTTTTATACCCATTATAAATTTTAACGGACTTTTTTGATAATTCAGAATCTTGATTGAGAACCCCGGTTACCATATCTAAAATTCCATCTTGGTTTAAATCTGAAAACAGTGCAAAGCTTATTCTATCAGGTTGATCTATTAAGTTTCCTATTTTTACAAATTTTTTAGATTGAGGCTCAAATTGATAAAACTCAGGAGCCGAAAAAAAACTTGGAATAATCATTAAATCTGAGTATCCGTCTCCATTAAAATCAACAACATTAAAATTATAAGCTTTAATATTATCTAGGCCATAATCTTTCGCTTTTTCAATAAAAGGATATTTTTTTAGTTTCGAAGTCACTTTACTTGATTGATCTTTTCGCTCAACTTCGTTTAATTCTTCCGTAATAACAGGATCAGTAGTTTTTTTCTCAATAGAAGAGCAACTTAAAATAAAAAATGTCCACAAAATATGTTTCATAAAACTATTAAATCGTCGGATAAAATAAAAATCAAGTAATTAGATACTTGAGTTTTTTTTCTGTGTATTAAAGTTTCTTAATAGTTTGGCTTGCACATTATTAAATAATCGATGAAAATAATACCATGAGTAAATTTGGTAACTTGTTTAATCGCTTTCGTAAAAAAAATAAAAAAGATCAAGAATCTGAGGACGAAGTCTTTTTTGAGGACATCGCAGATGAAGATGATCTGGACGAATTTGAAGTTGATGAGAATGACGAATTAAACGAAGAAACAATCATTATGGACAGTGAAACTGCTGGAGAAGAGCTTATTCCTCATGTTACAAGCTCTGTCCCTGAAGTTCCCGCTGACTCAGATCTAAAATTTCCTGAACGCCCTAACGTCTCGGACAACCTGGAAACAAAAGAAATAGATCCTCCCAATGTCGCTTTAGAATCTGAAGAACTTGACCCAGGGATGTCCTTAGATGATTTACTTGATGATAATAATGAAGTTAATCATGAGCATACAGCTGAAATAAGTATTCCTACTGAAGAATTAGAAAATGATACGGATGCCTTCTCTCTTACAGATGCAGATCTTGAAATTCCTTCCCCTGAAAGTCATAACGAATTTTCTGCAACACCAGACGAACGAACACCACAATTTGATACTCTCTCTGATGAGGTAAGTGATGATATTGAATATGAAGAGATTGGTTCGGAAGATTCTCAACTCGATACAGAAGTCGAAAATGTTTATGCACAATTAGATGAAGATAATACTTCAAATGAGACAACAGTTCTTGAACTTGATGACTCATCCTTAAGCTTAAAAGATAGGCTTCATGAAACAAAAACGAGAATTGCTGATCGATTTAGAAATTTAGGGCATAAAAAATTTAATGACCCTACAAAAGGTTATCCAAATTCTAAGTTTTCTGGACTGAAAGAAAAAATATACAGTGTTAATTGGGCCAATATTCCAAAGAATTTTTTTTCAAAGTCTAATCGCTCTAAGATCCATAGAGCTTTTCAAGCAAGTCTACTTGTTACCACAATCTATGGAACTTCAAATCTAATAGGGTCAATTCTACTCTCGGGTGGTGACTATAAAGATTTAAGAGATACAGATTCATTACATTTTGATAAAGATAAAGTGTTTGGTCAAAATGAACTTGGTCAAATTCAGTCTGCTCAAATTTTCAAAACAGATCAAGTAAAAGAGGAACCAAAAGAAACTAAGAAAGTAAATACTCAAGAACTTTGCAAAGAAGCTACTGTTGCATCACGCTCAGGAGTTAAACTAATTAATACCGTAGTACTTCAAGACTCAGTAAAGTCAATTGCAAGTGTACAAGTTAGAACGAGCCCCTTACAAAGAATTAGAGAAGGTGAAACGCTTAATAATCAACTTAAAGTTGATCGTATTGAAAGGCTAAGACTTATCGTTAGAAATATGAAAACTGGTGAATGTGAATCAATTGAAAGCGATAAAAAAGCGGCTCAAAAATCAAAACCACTCAATATTTATTCTCGCAACGCCTCACTTAATTTTAAGAAAAAAGTTGAAAACTTAAAAGGAATTGAGACAGATGGTAATAATTTTAAAATTGAAAGAGATTTTCTTAAAGATAAAATGAAAGATATCAGCTCGATTTTAACTCAGGCTAAAGGTATTCAAATCAATAATCCTGATGGCACTATTTCATATAAAATAGTTCAAGTTGAACCAGGGGGAGTTTTTGCATACCTTGGTATTGAGAATAATGACATTATTACAGAAATTAATGGTGAACCAATAACCGATTTAAACACAGTCATGAACCTATTTGGTAAAGTAACTAACCTTTCTAATCTTAACTTAACTGTTAAGCGTGGAGGATCAGAGGTTCCATTAAATTACAGTATTAAATAACGAAGGATATCGTAAAAATGAAAAGAAGAGTATTAAGGATGAACTCGACAAAAAGATTTATTTCAGGAATGATTTTGTACTCTTTCCTTACTTCTCCAATGGCCTGGTCTCAAAATTCTTTCAAAGACTTTAAATCTAAGCCAAACTTTAACCAATCTGATAAATCTGATAAATTTACAGATGAAGAAACAAATGCCCAAGCTTTTGGCAATAGAACTGAAAAAATGCCTCCAATGCCAAATTCAAAATATTTAAACCTCAACCTTGAGACTGCATTTGGACCTGAAATAGTAGAGGGATTTGACTTCCCTGATTCAGATATCATGGAATTAACTAAACATATGCAAGAATTGACAGGAATTAATTTAATTCTTGATAAAGATGTTAAGGGTAAAGTTTCTATTTCAGCTCCAAGCCCAATTACTGTAGGTGATGCTTGGAAAGCTTATCTATCAGCTCTCAATATGGCCGGTTTTACACTTGTACAATCAGGGGCTTTTTATAAAATTATTAATGCACGAGATGTAAGATACGTTCCAACCAAAATTTATACAGGAAAATATACTCCTCCTACTGAAGCCCATATTACAAAAGTTATAGCCTTAAAAAATGTAGACGCATCAGAAATATCAAGAAACTTTAGACCTTTTATGTCTAGATATGGACGTATTCTAGAAATAAAGCAGACAAATACACTAATTATCTCTGATACGGGAAGTAATATAGTAAGACTTGAAAAAATTATTAAATTCCTTGATGTTCCGGGACATGAAGAAACGTTGCAAATTATTCCAGTTCGTAACTCTTCGGCTCAGGAAATTGCAAAATTACTAGATGAGATTTTACAAAGTGGTTCATCATCTTCAAGCTCATCTCGATCAAAAAGATTTTCTGCAAGATCATCAAGTGCAAGATCTAGTAGCGGTAGTGAATCAAAAAATATTTCAAAAATTATAGCAGAGCCGAGAACAAATTCTATTATTGCCATGGCAAATGCTGCAGGAGCAGAAGAATTACGCTCACTAATCAAAAAACTTGATGTTAAATTTAGCTCAACTCAAGCTGATAAAATTCATGTTCATTATCTCAATTATGGAAATGCAGAAGAACTTGCCAAAACTCTTTCAAATTTAGTCTCTGGTGCAAAATCTAATGGTAGTAGTGCTAACTCAAGAACGACAAGTCGGGCATTCATTGCTAGTTCTGGTGGGTCTGATGGTAGTACTCTCTTTAATGGTGAAGTTAAGATTACTGCTGATAAAAACAACAATGCACTCGTCGTAACAGCTTCTGCTACAGACTGGCTTACGATGAAAAATGTCATATCCAAGCTTGATATTCCTAGAGATCAAGTTTTTGTTGAAGGTCTCATTATGGAAACAAGTGTGACAAAGCTACGAGGTTTTGGAGTTGATTTTGTTGGTGCTTACGGGAATGGAAATGCTCAAAGAGCAGGTTTCAATGGTTCAGGAAATATGTTTGATTTCTTAAGTGGTAACCCTACTGGACTTCAAGGATTCTTTGCTGGCTCAGGTGGTCCAGAAAAAACAGCTAAAACACTTTCTATTGGTGGTACAGATGTCTCAGTTAACAGTGTAAATGCATTAGTTCAAGCAATTGCAGCCAATTCTAATACTAACGTTTTGGCCACTCCACAAATTATGGCAATGGATAACACCGAAGCAGAATTTGAAGTTGGATCAACTATTCCTGTTAGACAACAAAATACCACAACCAATGGAACGACCTCCACTACGACACAAAATCAAGAAGCGAAACTTAGTCTAAAAATAACACCTCAAATTAACAAGGCCACACGTTTTGTTAAGCTAAAAATTAATCAATCTATTGATGAGTTTTTGGGTGAATTAGATACTTCTGGTTCAGGGCAAGCAACCACAACAAGATCGGCCATAACAGAGGTTATGGTAAGAGATAGAGATACTGTTGCGATGGGTGGTCTACTTAGAGATAGAGAAACTGTAAGTTTTAATAAAGTTCCACTCCTGGGAGATATTCCGGTACTTGGATGGCTATTTAAGAGTAAACAAAGAAAAGTTGAAAAAACCAATCTTCTCTTTTTTCTTACACCCAAAATTATTTCTCCATATGATAACCAAGCAGCTCAAGCGAGTTTAGATGCAATAAAAAAACGAACTGCTAATATGAAAGAAATTATAGATGAAGAAAATCCTGATCCACACTTGAAAGTGATCAATGAAGTTCAGGCTAAGATTGAAAAACAACTTGATGGCCCATTGTTTGATAACTCAAATAATAGATATCTTAAAACGAATGAAAATATTGATGGTATTGGACCAGATAGAAATATGGAAGATATGCCTGATTATCAACAAATTCGTGAAAGTAATAATTTATAGGATTTAAGAGTGGTAATAAATAACGAACATTTGCAAAGTGTTGAAACTAATAAAAAGAAAATTGGGGAACTACTTCTTCAGTACACATCTTTGACTGAGGATCAACTAAAAGAAGCTCTTGATATACAAAAGCATGATCATAAGCTTTTAGGTGATATACTTCTAACTAAAAACTATATTCACCCTCATGATATTATTAAAGTTTTATGTCACCAAATTGATATCCCCTATTTACCAGAAATAAAAGTTGATGAGATTGCCCCAAATATTGTTGTTGATATTTCTATAAACTATGCCAAACATCATGAAGTTCTTCCTCTTTATGAATCTGATCATTCAGTAACGATTGCAATGAGTGATCCATTTGATTATCAAGCAGTCAATGATCTTAGTGGCATTTTTAAAAAGAAAATTCATATTGTTGTATCCACACCACTTAAAGTACAAGATGCAATCAATAAAGTGTACGAAAAAGCCAATCAAAACTTAGTTGACTCTATTGAAGATGAATTTGAAGAAAACCTTGATCTTGACGGACCTATCGATATTCTTGATGCTTCCGCAGATGAAGCCCCGGTTATTCGGTTTGTAAATTCAATTATTTTTAGAGCAGTAAAAGAAAGAGCATCTGATATTCATATCGAACCGTATGAAAAAGAAGTTGTGTATCGATTTCGAGTTAACCGAGTCATGACTGAAATTTTAAGACAGCCAAAGAAAACTCATGCTGCAGTAAGTTCACGTATTAAAGTTATGGCAAAACTAGATATTGCCGAAAAAAGACTCCCTCAAGATGGAAGAATAAAAATTAAAATAGCTGGAAAAGATATTGATATTCGTTTAAGTACTGTCCCTGTACAAAATGGTGAAAGAATAGTTATGAGGGTTCTTGAAAAAACGAATACTGTACTCGACCTAGAAAAGCTGGGCTTTCATGGAAAAACCTTAAAAGGGTTACAAGAACTTTCAACTAAAAAACACGGTGTTCTCTATGTTACTGGACCTACAGGTCACGGTAAAACGACAACACTTTTTGCTGTATTAGATAGAATGAATACACCTGACCGTATGATCATTACAGTCGAAGACCCAGTTGAATATGAGATTGGTGGTATTTCTCAAATACAAGTAAATTCTAAAATTGATTTAAGCTTTGCAATTGCTCTAAGAGCTATACTGAGACAAAACCCTGATGTTGTTATGGTTGGGGAGACTCGGGACCAAGAGACAGCAGAGATGGCAATCCAAGCTTCACTAACAGGTCACTTTGTTCTCTCTACTCTACACACCAACGATGCTTCATCTGCACCAACAAGACTTATCGATATGGGAGTCCAACCTTTTCTTATCTCATCTTCACTTGTAGGTGTTCTTGCTCAAAGACTTGTAAGAACATTATGCGATAATTGTAAAAGCCCAACTAAACTTTCTGAATATGAAATGCAAATGTTAGATATTGACCAACTGCCTGCTCATGCAACCGTATATAAACCTGTTGGATGTGAGAAATGTAATCAAACGGGATACGCAGGTATGACAGTTGTTGCAGAACTACTTCTCATTACAGATAAAATTAGAAGTCTCATTCTACAAAAAGCCGATGCTTCTAAAATTAAAAAAGCGGCGATAGAAGAAGGTATGACAAGCTTATCTATGGATTCCCTTGAAAAAATATTTAGTGGAATTACATCCGTAGAAGAAGTTCTCAGAGCGATTATTTCAGAAGCCGATGAGGATAGTTAATGCCAATTTATGAATACAAAGGTTTAGATAAAACAGGTAAAGAAACCAAAAATACCATAAATGCTGAAAGTATTATTCTGGCCAAACAAAAAGCGAAGGCCAGTGGTATTATGCTTTTGGATATTAAAGAAAAAAAATCTAAACATAGCTCAGGATCATCTAGTTCCCTAGGTAAGAAAAAAGTTAAAATCACTGACTTATCATTAATGACAAGGCAGTTAGCAACACTTGTTAGAGCTAAAATTCAAATTGTTGAGGCCCTTGCAGGACTTCAGGATCAAGTTGAAAATGATCAACTTAAAGTCATACTCTCTGAGGTAAAACAAGATGTTAATGAAGGTGCATCGCTAGCGAAAGCTTTTGGTAAGCACCCAAAAGTATTTAATAGAGTCTATGTGAACATGGTAGAAGCTGGCGAAGAGTCAGGGAATTTAGAAGTCGTCCTCCTCAGACTTGCTGATTTTACCGAGGGACAAGTAAAACTACTTAATAAAATCAAAGGGGCCATGATGTACCCGGTGATTAT
>CAYFHZ010000111.1:0-8377 GCA_964342535.1 uncultured Bacteriovoracaceae bacterium
CTGGTTTTCCAGGTGCTGCTAAATTTAGAAATACGATGTTTAGTTGCCAAGACCTTGAGGACTCTATGAAATTTGCTATGGAGTATTACACAGGCTTAGAAAATGCTCAGAAGGCCATAAATTTCGATGAAGTTTTCATGAGTTCAGGTCACGGCTAGTCAATATTTATTATTTAAAAACAATCTTTATCAAGTTTTTCATATTTATACCGATATAATATTCGTATGAAATGGCTTAATTTGTTTATCATTTTTTTTAGTTTAGACTCACTTGCAAGTGGTGTTGGTTGCGATGAGCTGCAAGAGAGCTTAGCTGCAATAGAATATAAATTACAAAGTACTCCAGGATCATGTGAAAGTGCTCCCTGTCCTACCAAACTTGAACTGGAACAAAAATATAATCAAGCACTGGGAGAACTTGTCATTGCTAAAGGGTTAAAAACAATCGGTATGGCCATTGAAGGTAGTCATAATGCACTTGAAAATATGACTATTGATGATGTCATGACTGCGAAAGATAAGTTTGAACTACTTAATAACTCTCTTACTAAAGCTGATCTTATCCACCATGCAACACTTCTTAAAAACTCGGGAACATTTTTTAAAGACTTCGATAAAGTTTTAGATCTTTCAGATGAAACAAATAAACAGTTATCTCTGTATACTATCGATAAATGTAAATATGATAATAATGAATATTACAACTCAGATTTTTGTAAAAAAATTATAAGTATAAGAGAAAATGATACAACTCCTAATAAAACATTCTACTCAGAAATGGTCAGAAGCTTACATAGTTTTCTTAAAACGGATAAGATGGCATCAACAAATTCAAATGACCAACAAAGAGAAAAACGTTTTCAAAAATATCGCGATAAACTTCTCATTAAACATGATGGAAAGTATATTACTCCTAGTGAATACCAACAAAGTGATGATTTTAAAAATATTCAAAAACTTCAAAAACGTTCATACGAGTATATGAAAATAAAATCGGCGAAAGGAAATACCTACCCTATAGAACAAGAAATTTTGGATCTAACCAAAAAAGTTGAAAATATTTCTGTCAGTTATAATGAAGGTAGTGTTCCTGGAGAAATGGGAAAAGAGTTTACTGAAAATTTTTACAATCCTCTAAGTCAACTTGACCTTCCATCACTTCTTTTATCATCTCCTTTTGATATTGCATTTGATAATGGAAAAAAGCGAGCAGACCTCGCTCATAAAAGACATGAATCTCTTGTGGCTGAAAATCTAAGTCAGTTTTTGAAAAAGAATCAGGGTGAAAAAGGAAGTTCTGGACGTACGATTGCTTCTATATGTAATGGAGACAAAACTCTTAATTGTCTTGAAAAACTGTGTTCCGCAGATCCGAATGATCCAAATAGTACCTGCCAAGATTATAACTCTATAGGTCTTAATGATTTATTTCAAGAAGCAAAAATCCTGGCGAAAGAAAAATCTATTTCAAATGATCTCGCATCGGCCAAGGCCTGCTTACAAAGTAATAAATCACAAGAAAAAATGATATGCTTGCAATCTATTGCAAGAAAAAGAAAAATGAGTACGGATATTAGTGAACTAGAAGATAAGGTTAAAAAGGCCAAAGAAAATCTTGCAGCTTTTCATAATGAGAATCAATTTCAAAAGCTGGAAGGACAAAAATTACTTGCCCTCAATGCACTTAGGCACTATAACTGTTTTGAGCCTGAACTTATAAAACACAATAATCCTCTTGAAGTTATCTGTAAAATCCAACCATTAGAAATTGATAAAACAACACTTACTTTAGGTAGTAATACAGGTGATATCATATATCAAATGGATAAAGCAGAGATGGAAAAAATATTTAATGATAGTGACACTTTCGCTAACGTTGAAAAGTACAAATCTGAGTTAGAAAAGTATTGTGCAGATTCTGTTGACGAACATATGATGCATATTTGTGGCTTTTATACAAAACAATCAGAAGTTAAAGAAGCAGTCGCAGAAATAGAGGCCCATAGGAAAAATGTTGTAGCAAAACAATTAAAAAGGCAAAGTGAAAAATACAATTGGGATAAACCAAATAAACAATGGAGCTATGGTAGTATTGCAAAGGTTGCTTTTCAAAACTTAGTTTCCCTTACCCCACTCATGGGTCAGGCCATGGGCCAAGTAGCACAAACAAAACTATGGACAAGTAATTATAAATTACAAGTAAATGCAGCATATACAGCAAAGATGAATCAACTAGCTTTAGTAAGAAGTTATTTGTCTGACTTAAGCTCTACAACTCTTACCTCTTATACTGATCTCTCGTCATTTGGACTAACAACTTCTAGCCTCTCATCGTTGGTCATTTAAGCTGCACATTAAACGAGTCAGTTTTTTAATAACTCTCAATGCCCTCAACGTAAATACGTACACTTACATCATCTAGGGAAAAATCTACCACTTGTCATTTATAATAATTAAGGTAATTCAAAATGGGATGTTTGAAGACCGATAAAAGTTATAGGTTTATGAAAATATTAAATTTAACATCCATTATTCTTATTTCCTTTATGCTAAGTGCTTGCTTACCAGAATCTCGTGTTGCTGTTGAAGAGTCGACAACAGAAGAATCTACAGATGCGAGTACAGATGACCAAGTCTTTGATGCTGAAGCTTTATGGTACAGTTCGAGTTTAACCACATCAACAATCACTTTAGATGTGGACAATTCTAAAAGTATTTACTTAGTTGGAGATGATGTTCAAAATTATTTAAACGATACTGATAATTTTAAGGGAAGTTATTGCTTAGAAATTCGATTTACTCAATCGACCAAATCAACACCAAAAAGATTAAGAGTTAAAGCAACACCGACTTATTCAAATAATTATGCTGGTGGAATCAGCGCAAGATTTTTTACTTTAAATATAGGAACATCTCTTGGAAATACATATTGTCAAAAATCTTCAATCGAAACAGTGAAAACAATAGATTCACTATATGCAGTTGGTGATTCTAATTATGATGGAATTGTCGATAGCTCAGATCAAGAAGTTGCCTATGTCACAACAGATATTTGTGATACTTGTGAAGATATTATAACCTCATCATCAATTATTCTTTATAAAAATAACAGCAATGATACATCTTCTGATACTTCAGATGATTACTTAGAAAGAGTTTCAATAACATCGGACATAGATTACTCTACACTAGTCTTAAGAATTGATATGAATTCTAGTGGGAATGAAACAAGCTCATGTTCAAATAATACATGTATTGCCAGTGGTTATGATTGTTGTATGGATGGCCAATGTGTGAATGAAAAAGGTATAAAAACTGCAGGTATTATCGCTGACCCTTCAGGCTTTAGTATCGCAGAAACATATAAAGCATCTAATTCAAATTGGTATAAAAACTATCCACAATTTTATTATATCTGTGCAGAAATCCCCGAACAAGACTCTGATGATATAGGCGATGATGAAGAGGATATAGACCCTGTCCAAGATGCTGAAGATAGACTTACATCCTTAAAGGCTGATTATGCATGTTTAGTGGAACTAGAAGAAAACTCTAATACATCTCCATTTCATACAAACCCACTTAATAGTTCATATACTTATACTGCTTGTAATATTACTGATGCTGCTGAAGATCTTTATTATCAAACAGTAATGAAGAGACTGTACCAAAATTGTGGTTGTGATGAAGAAGATGATCTAGATACGATGGTTGAAACTTGTCCTGCTTATACCTACACTCCTCTATATGAGACGGATTCCTCTGGAGAAGACACGACGAATATACTAAGTTTTTCATGTGTCACTCCTGAAGTTGATAGTGAACAACTTCCATTCCAAGATCAAGAAGTTTTAGTTAACGGTAGAGCTGCCCCACATAGATACTTTGATACGACAAATACTGAGATCGATCCAACTGAAGCACTTCCATCAGGAGCAACTGGTGAACAAGAGGGAACTGAATTTCAATACCTAGATGATTATTATATTTTTCCTAAGAACGGTGATTTCAATATGAATAGTATTTTAGGACAAATGACGGTATCTCTTGACCAAGCACGACCAGCGAAAGTGATAGATGTTGAGTATGATCAACAATACCTTATCAAAACAAGAAGTGGTACGTTTCAACCATGTCTCACTTGTGGAAAAGACTCATGGTATAACAATTTTACAGCATTCCCTACCTCAACATATGGACTTGGTGCCAGAGCTAAAGGCTTTACAACAAGAAGAGATACTTATGTTACAAATTCAACTTTAGGAAATTATGAAGATACAATTTTTAATAGGGCCTGTTATCTTCCACCGACAATGCTTCCTTTTTCTCACGATTCGCAATCAACAGAACAAGATCAAAGACTATTAAGACTTAAAACTCAAGCTGCATTATATGTGAATGGATATCAAAAAGACTGGTTCGGTTTTAATCGTGGGGCATTAATAGGTTCATTTGATGGTGTAACATGGTTTGCAGTTGGTAACGGACGTATCGTTCGTGCCAAAACGAATAAATTATACTTGGCCATAAATGCACCTTTTGCAGATTTATCAAATAATACATCGCATACAGTTGCTGTGTTAGAGTATGATTCCATTTCTACCGGAGCTGTGTATGATTACGACCCAACAAAGGAGCTTAACGATTCAACTCAAAATGAAGCCGGTTCTTGTCAGATGTGGCATACATGTGAAACAGATGCTCACTGTATAACAAAACTGGGTTGGGAGTATTCATGTGTTGATGTCAATAATTATCAAACAAAATGGCCAAGTTTTAACCCGACGGGCGCAAGAGAAATTGCAAGTAGTGAATACACTGGGGCAATACAAGACTTTTTACAACAAGCTAGCCTACCAACGGGATCTGGTTCTAAACGATGTGTTTATCGTGGAGCAGGAGCTCCATGTAGAACTGATTATGAGAATATCAATGATGAGGGTATTCGAAAGTCTCTGACTTGTGCTCCAAATTTTTATTGTGCGGCCTTAGACAGTAGTGCTTTTAATACTGAAGTAGCAAGATTTGCAAGACCTCTTGATGAACTTGCGACGTCAAAAAATCATTCTTATGGGCAAGATGCAAATGTTTTAGGTCGCCCACTCCATTATCTAAATACTGGAAGTCTTTCTTCTTTACCAAGTGATGTACAGTCTGTTTTGGATAATAATTTAAAACTAGTAGATAGTACAGGTAGTGATAGTTTTGGATTATGTCGTCCAGGAAAATTACTCCCAAGTTATCAAACATCAATTAATACAAATAATTGGGATCCTGCTGGTCAACATGCACAAGCTGACAATAAGTACAGAACTGACTATATTTCACAAATTGGTGGCTGTAATTCAACTCTTTATACTAATATGAGATATAGTTCATGTCCTATACTAGATGAAGATGGAAATTATCTATCAACACAAGATACTTTTATAAGTGATTCTTTCTATAGTGAAACTTATGGGTCCTACTTAACAAAAGAAGCTGCAACTGAACGTTATAGTTATTCGCAAAATGCTTGTGGAATGGAATCAATCAGTACTGATGCGACAATCACCACCAGTACATCTGCAGATGATATTGCTAATTACTCTGCCTTTAAAACAATAGAAGGAAAACCATTATCCTCTTCCAATATAATAACAGAGTCAACTCTTGTAAGGGATGCTTGTTTTAGAAAAGCTGGTGCTGTCTGTCACACAGATTTAGACTGCTCACCTAATAGAATGATGGCAAGTGTCGTTGATCTTGTAGATCTTGATTATTTTGGTAATGAGGCCGAAAAGAATTATTTTGAAGAATACCTTGTTTGTGGACAGGCAACAACAGAGCCAAGTTTTGGTGATGATACTTATGATAGCTATACAATGCATAATAACAGGTGTTGTAGACCGCTAGGAGAAACATTAACTATGTATACTGAGAACTCTCCTAATGCAGATGTCTCATTCTCTATAAATACAGCTAAATATGGATCACTTAATCCTAATGCTGCTGATAGATATTCTAGGTATTCATCAGTTGATGGAAGTATTAATACAAGTACCGGATTATCAAATATTACAAGACCAAGTGCAGATACGACAGATGATAATCTAGATCATATTTTAGATAATAGTAATAATATTCTCACTCAAAATCAGTGGAAAACAATACATAATGCTGCCGCTAAAACATGCTGTGGAGGATCGTGGGTGAGAAAATTTCATAATGGCTCACATGATTGGAGTAAAAAACGACTAAGTATTGATCCTACTAATTTTAAATGCTTAAACTATAAAACACCACTACAATTAGCAGAAGACGGATCAAAATATGGTGTTACAGATACACAGCTTCAAAGTGATCAGCAGTATCTATGTTTAGATGGAAATTATGTAGTTGCAGGATGTTCTAATTATATCTTTGACTCTATTAATACTTACGATATTATTAAGCCGGTTCTTAATACTGATATTAAGCAAGTCACGATTTCCACTTCAGCTGAAGAAATGAGAACAGCAACTAAAGAACCAACTTTTTGGAGGGCAGACTATTTACTCTTTGGATACCCAAGGCCAATAGATGGAACGGCGATTTCGACTTTATACACTGAGTCTTCTTCTGGCTATATTCTACCATGGTCAAGTTTTAGTCCAAGCACTGTCGCTGATATAAATACAGATGTAACAAGATTTAATCTTCTCATGGAGATTCCGGCCCATATTGTAATTACAGATATGGTCTCGCAACTGGTTATGACAGACCCTCAATCCGGAAATGCACTTTCATGTACTGATGCGAATGTTAATATTGGGAGCCCCACTCCGGCCCTTAGTGCTGTTTGCGGCGAAGATAATGTGGATGGTAATGGAACAGTTGGTGGAGGTGGTCTTTGTAATGCCACTGATGAATGGACCGATAATACATATTGTCCCGATTCTACAGGTGGAAACGATTGTTGTTTTGTTTATGATGAAACATCTCGTATTCTAAGAGTTTCATTCTCCAATGCAGATAGACAAGTACTTGCTAATTATGGTGACAAAGATTCATTTATACGTATAACTTACACTCCAATTGGATCTTATCTTTATGAAGAAGAAAAATATACAGCTGAATTAGCAAGTACAGATCCTGAGGCAGATGCAAGTATTTCTTCTACAAGACTAGCTCCATACAGAAGAACATCTGAGCCAGGTAATGCACTTTATTATTTAAAAAGATTAGCAAGACTAGAGTATCTTGGAATACCACAAATGGTGTATGAACCGATTTACTGTAATGATAGTTATCAAGATCTTGTTCCAGGTATTTTTGTAGAGGAATATGAAGGTTCTGCTTTAGAGACAGTACATGATTTTCTTAGCCATCCAAGAACTTTCTATGATTCCAGCAGCGATACTCCATGGCAGACTGATGGTGCAAGTAATACAAATTTAAATATTGATGACCAGGGACTTAACCAAAACCTTGTTACAACTCAAGAGTTAATTGATCATAGTCCTGTTTTTAGTGATAATGAGTTTGTATGTTGTTTAGAACTTGGTTCAGAAATTTCGAGCACCAGTGACAGCAATCTATGTTGTTCAGGTAATGCTGTTGAAAGTGAAACAGATAGTACGAAGAAAATATGTAAACTTCCCGCGGGAACTGACCTTAACGTATATTTTAATAAATTTGTATCAGGTGAAGGACTTTCCAATAATTTCACAGATGTTTCAGCATTAGAAGCAAGTGATTTTGATGCAAAAACAGGTGAACCACTTCTTAATGATGAAGTCTATACAAAAATAGTCGCTCTCGGAGAAGAATTTTGTGAAAGTGGTTCCGTAAGACGAGGTGCTGCCTTTGGAGATTATCAAGCTCAACCAACAGTAAATAATGTTGCCGCTTCAGAAGAAGCCTATGTCTACTCCATTGTAGATAGTGTACTTGATGAAGAAACAGGCTCTGCTGCTGATTCAAGTTATGATGAGTTTGCAGATGGATTTATGTGGAATCATCATTATTATTGTGATTCAGGAGAATAAAGTGAAAATAAAAACACCAAAAGAAAGTGAAGTAGAAATGCGAGAAATGGTCATGCCAGGAGATACAAATGCTCATGGTACGATATTTGGTGGTAAGGTTATGAGTTGGATAGATATTGCAGCTGCTATGTGTGCAAGTAGGCATTGTAACAATCCTGTGGTAACTGTTCATATCGATGATATAGAATTCCGCTCTCCTATTCAATTAGGATCTCATGTGGTGATAAAAGCATCCATGAATTTTGTTGGAAATACATCAATGATTATAGGTGTGAAAGTTATAAGTGAAAATCCTTATAAGGGTGAAAGTAAAGTTACCACCACAGCATATCTCACCTTTGTTGCTATAAATGCTGAAGGTAAACCGAT
>CAYFHZ010000112.1:0-8205 GCA_964342535.1 uncultured Bacteriovoracaceae bacterium
CTATAAAGACCAAATTGTTCATATCGTTGGTGGTGGTGATACAGCAATGGAAGAAGCAATGTTTCTCACAAAGTTTGCTAAGAAAGTCACAATTGTTCATAGAAGAGATAGCTTTAGAGCTTCAAAGCCTATGCAAGATCGTGTTTTCAAGAACCCAAAAATAGAAGTTTTATGGGATAGCGCAGTTGAAGAAATTCTTCATGATACTAGTGGAGTAACCGGTATTAAAGTCAAAAATACTGTAAGTGGTGAAGTAACTGAGCGTGAAACAACTGGTTTATTTATGGGAATTGGTCATTCACCAAATACCAAATTTTTAAATAATCAAATTGATTTAGATAATCATGGCTTTATTGTAACTAGAGACGGACATCCTGATACAAATATTGCAGGTGTATTTGCCTGTGGAGATGTTCAAGACTCTTACTACAGACAGGCCATTTCAGCAGCTGGTAGTGGTTGTATGGCGGCAATTAGAGCTGAAAGATTTTTAGAAGAGAACCAATAAAAGCTGAGTTCAATGCTTGGGCTCTATTCTATCTCCTTATAAATATTAAGATTTAAATTTTTGTTTTTACAAAATTTGACATTATTTTTTCAACACGAAACAATAGAGTCATCAGGCAAGGAAGCTTGATAAACTGAATATATTTTCCAAGGATGGTAGATGAATTCTTTATTCCAGTATCAATCATTTCAAGTAAATCTTGAAAAATCGACTCGAACATTATTTCTCACTTTTAAAGAAAGTACTCAGTACTTTGATTATGAGGTTCTATTTGAACTAGAATCAATACTTGCCTGGTGCTCAAGTAAAGTTGAGATTAATAGTATTTATATAAGCTCTGAAGCTCATTTTTTTTCACAAGGGCATAATATAAATTCTTTAAAGCGAATGAATAAAGAAAAACTTGAAAAATTCAGTCAAAAACTTAGAACAATCAATTATTCACTTATACACCTACCCCAAACTGTCATTTTAGATCTAGGTGAAGGCTGTAAAAATATTGCGACTGAATTTTCACTTGCTTGTGACATCAAAATCGCAAAAGAAAATTGCAAGATAATCTTTGATCACAATAACCTTGGGATTATTCCTTGCTCTGGCGGAATGGCACAATTAGGGCATATGGTTGGTCATTCGAGAGCAAGAAATTGGATCTTATCAGGAATGTCCATTGAGCAAAGAGAACTGATAAATAGTGGCTTTATTTATAGAACCTATACAAACGAGCAAGAAAGAAGTGTTATAAAACTGGAGCTTTTAGAATCAATATTTAATCAAGCTCCTGTTCAAAGGATTCAAACAAAACTTGGATTACTCGCTCCATTAAAGGATCAGCTAGATCTGTTAAGAAAAAAAGAACAAGAACTCGCCCAAGTGGCCATGATAAATGAAGATTGGTTGGAAGATTCCAAGGAAGACTTTATGCCCGCAAAAAACTTTCAAGAGGCGGTAAAGTTATCGCTTATTAAAGATGAAATAAAAAATTAATACTAGATAAAATACTAAATCATGAGGCCAATACTCAAGTGAACGTCCCTCATGATTTAGCTATAAGATTAATGCATTAACATTTTTTCCATTAATTATCAAACATACTTGAAACTGTATTTATAATTATAGATTCTTTAGCAAACTGGATACCTACTAAGACCTGGCCAGCTTTATAGCCTTTAACTTTAGCTGTAGATGTTTTATGTGTTATTCTTCCTTCGATAGGCTTTGGTAATTCAATACCATGAATTGCTTTAATATCAGATTCAACTCCTATTGTTAAACCTGTTGCAATTTTTTCTGAAACAAGTAAACCGATACCAAAAGATGTAATGTCTTTAATACGAATTTGATTAAAATTAAGCTTTTTTCCATATAAAAAATCAGCGAAAACTTTTGTATAATAAAAGTTTTGTCTGTCACTGGAGCGTTTTTCTTTTATCAATACTTTAGGATCAGGGCTAATTTTCAATAATCCATTAACCCAACTTTCATATTTTCCTTTAAAAAGAACTCCTTCATCTTCTTCATAAAGATATATAATATTATCCTTATTTAGCTGACTGAATTCTTTACCAGAGATACTCAAACTAATTGTTACAGAAATTTTATTAATAATATATGATTTTAAAGTAACAGGAAATTTGATTTTTGTACCATCATCGGAGCTTTGCCAAAGAAGAATTTCTTGATTATTTTTTTTAATCTTTTCTAAAAGGCCATAAAAACGTTCAATTTCAACATCATCTCGAAATTCCAAATCAAGCTTCTCCTAATATATGAATTAGATTTTCATGTATGACTTTTTCTTTCGAATAAACGATAAAGTAGCCACCACCTCCTGCTCCGCAAAACTTAACAAAATAGTTTTTTGACAGTAGCCCATTTTCCCAAAAGCTTTTTAAACTTTTAGGAATCATATGATTGAAAAACTGAAACTGCCAATGAGAAAGAGCTATGAAGGAATGATAAAACAAGTCAATATTTTCAGAAAGGTAGTACTCTATAATATCATTTGTTAATACTTGAAACTCTTTAAAATGCTTTTTAAAATAATCATCAGTTTCAAAGTCTTGCAAAAATTGATGTACCAGCGGAGCTGTTTTTCTTTGAATATGAGTCTCAAATAAGGAAAAATGTCCAAATTTTGCAAGCGGTGGAGACTTTACAATTTGAACATCATTTCTATGATTAATAAGGACAGAAGAATTAACAAGACTTATTAGGCAGTCAAATCCAGAACTCGTTCCGTGATAAAATGATTCCATCAATGCCATCATATCAAGTAAATACTTTAACTCTTCTTGAGAATAAAAATCTTTTTTTTCAAAATCAAAAGCATATTTATAATAAAGAGCTGCACATAATGCACCTGAACTTCCTATACCATGACCAAGTGGAATATTAGAATCAAAGTATAAACCATCATCGATATCTTGTTTAAGGGATTTAAGATCTAATACTTTAGAGAGAATGCCTGATGAGCTAAGGTACTCATAAAAATCATTAAGACGAAGCTGGGTAGATATCTTATCGACATCTGCATGAAATTTAAATTCCCCATAAAATTCATGTAAAGGAATCGCAATACCTTTTCCATTTTTTACTATTGAATACTCTCCAAATAAAAGAAGTTTTGAGTTAAATTGATTCATATTTATAATCTAGAAGCACCTAGTCCAATTTTATCATGAATTACATTTTCAAGATGTTCAGAACACTCATGGGAGATGAAGTCTTTCACTTGAGTGTTATGTAAACTAGGATAAATTAAATGTATATTAGGACCTGCATCAATAGTGAAATAACAAGGGATATTGGTTTCTTGCCTAAAGTGTCTAATTTTTTGAATAATTTCTAATGATGCTGGTTTTAAGAGGCAGAAGGAAGGATAAGAACTCATCATAAGAGCATGTAAACTTAACGCTTCATTCTCCAGAACAACACCAAAACTATCAAAATCTCCAATTTTCATTGCATTAACTAAAACTCGAAAATTTTCATTTGCTTGTGCCAGTCTACCTTCACGATAAAAATGTGTATTCATCAAAGCATGCCCTTGGCTACTTGAGACTTCTTTTTCACTAGAAGAAACGATTAAGATAGAGTCACATAAGGAATTGAAGTTTTCATGTACTTGAGAAAATGCCGTCGCATACTCATCACTGCTGTCAAGAAAATCATTTTTTCCCCAGATAGCATAATTTGAATAAATACTTCGACAAGCACTACCTGAAGCGAGTCGAGATAAATAACTTGCTCGCTGTTGGTAATTATCAGGATTTTCAATACTAGCTAAACATAAACAGAGTGCGGCCATTGCACTTGCTGACGACGCAATACCTGCAGAATGAGGAAAAGTATTTTCAGTTTCAATATTTAAAACAAGGTCATCTGCAAGCTTATAAACATCTTTAATACTATATAGATAATTTTCAATTCTCGTTTTGAATTTTTCATTTTCTTTACCTTCAAAAAGAAAAGATTCAATTTTTCCTTTTCCCTTATCTAGTCTGTAATCAATTTTACATTTTGTTTTACAATGACTCAATGTCATACTAAGTGATGGGTTCAAAGGATATTGCCGACCATATTTCCCCCAATACTTTACAAATGCAATATTAGATGGGGCTTCACAAACTATAGACTTTGACATTGCCCCCCCATAGTTTTCTGGAAATGTGGAACGACAGATGAGTTTAAAATCATATCAGAGTACTTTACAACTTGTTTAAGTCCTTTGTTTTGGCAGTATTCAAATACATATTCTGGTGATTCACTTGAACATAACATGACAAAGTCACCTCCCCATGCACCAAGTGACTTGACGGCCCCACTAAAACCAACAAAGTGTGTATGACTCACAAGAGGTAAGTCTATTGCTTTTGATATTATCTTTTCATGTTGATCCATAAGTTTTTGAAATTCATTAACCGTTATTGCGTCTATTAAATGTTCAGTTAAAAAACTAATGTCTTTTATTATTTTTTGTCTATCTTGAATATCGAGCTTTCTATAGTGCTCAATACCTTCTCTTGAATTCTGCTTTTTATTAAGATGAACAAAGTAAATATTTTCATGAAATACAGGATGAAACTTAACGTCTTTCCACTGAGGTGTTTTATCAACAAGTTGGTAAGTTATAGGACCTACTGACTGAGCACAAGCGATATCGTAGCCAGAGCCTTCAAATGTTTTAGCGAGTAACTCAAACGGACTCACATATGCCCACTGTGCTATATTATAGACAAGTGTAGAACTACTTCCAAGGCCCCACGTTTTATCAAATTCTAAATAGGTATGAACGTAAATATCACATTCTTCTCTTAAAAAATGAATATTTTGCTTTCTCGCCTGTCTTAAAATTTTTTGAAGAATGAGGGTCGTTGGATCATCTGCATTTTCAGCAATACAATTAATATGCCACATTTCAAAACGGGTTTCATACCAAATTTTATTATCAGCATTATAACTTTTCCAAATAAGAGTAGGATTCGCTGATGGACGATATGAAATGTTTAAAGACTGACCTTGTTTAGTTGGTAAGGCCAACGACTTTGCACCATCTAGCACAAAGTATTCTCCAGTTAATAATAATTTTCCATGCCCGTAATATTTATGTTCTGTCATCTCTCTCTCTTGATTTATTGAACGTTTCTTTTTGATTCTAAATAATTTCGAACAGATGAAAATGATACTGTTTGTGTTTTAAAAACTTCTTTTGCTTCTTCACATTCAGCTTCTGTTGCTCCTAATTGATTTAGAATATTTAATAGATGCATTTTCATATGTCCTTTTTGTATACCTGTTGTAACAAGAGATCTAACTGCACCAAAGTTTTGCGCGAGACCTACAGTTGCTACTATCATCATTAGCTCCTCAGCACTTGGGTTTTCTAAAATATCAAGTGTTGCTTTTGCCATTGGATGTAATTTAGTTAATCCACCAACAGTTCCTAATGCTAGTGGAAGAGTAAGTTCAAAATAGAAATTTCCCTCAGCGAGGCTGCAACTAGATAGACCACGATATTGTCCATCCCTTGCAGCGTAAGCATGGCCACATGCCTCTATAGCACGAAAATCATTACCTGTTGCAAGGATAACAGCATCAATTCCATTAAAAATTCCCTTATTGTGAGTGACCGCCCGACTCACATCAATTTTGGCAATTTTAACTGCTCTTTCAAACCTTCGTGCAAAGTCTTTTGCACTCATTCCATCAGCAAACTCCCCTAATTCTTCAATCGGACATTCGACATAAGCCTTCACTAAACATTCAGGTGTATAATTTGATAAGATACACATGATAACTTCAATATTTTTTTCTGAATTATGAAATCCATCAAATGATATGGCCAACTCAGATATTTTTTGTCCTAAAGCTTCAAGAACTGAATTAATAAAATTTGCTCCCATGGCATCACATGTTTCAAATTGGACATCTAGTTGATAGTAATTTTCTAATGAATTTGTTTTATCTACAATAAGAATATCCTTAATTCCTCCACCTCTTTTTTCCATATTTTGAACAAGATCCTTAACAGAAAGAATAAGCTCAGTTTTCTTTAATTGGAAAAAATCAAATAGTTTCTTTGTATCACCACCTTCCCATAAAAAATGCACTTGTCCTTTTTTAATAGTCGAAATAACTTTGGCCTTAAAGCCACCTCTATCAAGCCAAAACTTTGCGCTTTTACTCGCCGCTGCGACTACAGAAGACTCTTCAATAACAAGAGGTACAGTATATATTCTATTATTGATCGAAAAGTTAGGTGCAAGCCCATATGGAAAGAAGAAGTTTGTTACCGTATTTTCTGAAAATTCATCAAATACTTTTTGTTTCTCTACGTCTTTATGCCAAAAGTCTCTCACAAAATCGAGATCAATATCTTGTTGCTCACTTAACCATGATATTTTTTTATCCTTGTTCATTTTAGAAAAGCCATTAACTATTTCCACAATTATCCTCCAAAATCCCTGATGCCATCTTAAAGGCCATCAAGTATTCATTTAAAAAACTCTGTAATGTTTTATAATCGTTTTGTGCATATTGAAGAAGAGCAGATGCTAAACCAATAACAGAGTTCCTCTTTAATTTTGACCTGAGCTCTGCGGCCATCACTACATTTTTAATACCGCCAGAGATAATAATATTTTTACATTTAGGACTCTGAATTTGATTAATCCAAGGTATCATTTCGTCACATGTATGCCCTATCGTTCCAAAACAATGATTTATTTCTTTTTTAATATTGAGATCTTGATTCATTCTTGCTTCTTCTAATAAAGAGAAATTTGTTCCTCCATAGCCAGCGAGTTCTATTGCTGCCAAAGGAAGACAAAGAAGAGTGTTTAAGCTACGGGGACCAAAACCTTGCCCTACTTCCTTCACTATAACTGGAAGGTCAGTATATTTCAGAATAGTTTCAATTGTATTAAGAGGAGATTGTTGATAACGATCACCCTCTGGTTGTAACCACTCTTGTAGAGGATTAACATGAATGATAATACCATCCGCACTCAACATAGATACAACATCTAATACTTTATTAAAGTTATTTTTAAATATAAGTTCTTCTAATTGAGCAATTCCAAAATTGGTAAATAATGGACGATGTGGCATATACTTTCTTACATCAAAGTCCTGTAAACGTGAACGACTATCAAGCAGTGAACGACATGATCCAAGTCCCATTCCTAAACCGAATTCCTCACAGGCCATCGCAAGATTAATATTAATTTTTTCTGCTTTTTCTGTGCCACCAGTCATACTAGAAACCCACAAGGGATAATCAAATTCAAAATCTAGAAAATTTATAGACATTTTTTCACTTGATTTGGGATGAGGGGAAAAAAGAGGTTCATAAAAACTTGATGTGAGTTTTGAATCATTTTTAGGAACTGACTGAAGGGCCAAAGCAATATGATCCTTTTTACGCTCTTCACTCATGATATTTTGTCCAATATAAGTATAAATTCGCGTTTAAACTCTTTAAGTTGTTTCAAAATCTCTTGGGCGTTACCACGAGTTAAGAATTCTGTAGGCTGATTTAAATCAAGCCCCAAAAATATTCTACGTGATGGCATACGTTCTGCTAATTCATCTAGTAGTTTTTTTAAACGATAAGGTGTATCCATGATAACAGTAACATCATTTTGTTTGGTCAACCTTTTTATTTCTTTTGTTCTAAGTTCCTTATTGGCCGGTATAAAACCTTCAAACACAAAACGTTCATGAGAGAATCCGCTTAGAGCGATAGCTAATGCAATCGAATTAGCAAATGAAGTAGAAGTCACCTTTATTCCTAAATCATGACAGCGATCAACTAGTTTTTGACCAGGGTCACAAAATGCAGGTAGACCACAATCACTCATTAAGAATACGTTCTTATTTGATTTTAAAGACTTAATAATATCATCTAGTATATCTGTTCTTGTGTGTTCATTATAAAGTTGGAAGGTTTCAATGGCCTCTCTAGGTAGTCCATAACGTAACCAACGACGGCGCCCCTCTTTTATTTCTTCCATCAGAATAATATCTTTATCAAGAAAAGCTTTATTTAATAGATCCCTTGTACTTGGAAGTAGCAGAGTTTCATCATCAATAGGAGTTGGGACTAATGTCAAAATGCCGCTCAATTGTTGATCCTTTGCTTTAGCTTTATAAAGTAATCTGGCCTATGAAAATCAGGATTTCCCTCAGGGTGC
>CAYFHZ010000113.1:0-8182 GCA_964342535.1 uncultured Bacteriovoracaceae bacterium
TTTTTCCTTCACTCATGACAAGCCCACCTATGATTTGTACATCATACGGCCTCATGCCTAATACTCTTTTACTTGCTTCTCGAACGGTAGCAAATGCTTCCGGAAGAATATCATTGAGGGTAGATCCATTTTCGAGAAGGTTTCTAAATTTTAAAGTCTGTGCTTTAAGCTCTTCATCTGATAATTTTTGAATATCGTTTTCAAGATGATTAA
The DNA here is from genome assembly GCA_964342535.1 of uncultured Bacteriovoracaceae bacterium. Taxonomy (GTDB): domain Bacteria; phylum Bdellovibrionota; class Bacteriovoracia; order Bacteriovoracales; family Bacteriovoracaceae. The sequence goes on from CAYFHZ010000113.1 coordinate 214, forward strand.
TTTGATTGAGTAGGGGCTTAAGAGCCTTCATATCTCGATCTTGTTTGGTTCCAAATACTTTTTTTAATACATTTATCATTATTATTAACTCCGTTTTATTATTCTAGTATAAAATAAAGTGGATCAACTGCAATACCATTAACTCTTACCTCATAGTGTAGATGTGGTCCTGTAGATGCTCCAGTACTTCCAACTTTTGCAATAAGGTCTCCTCGATTAACTCTTTGCCCATTTTTTGCAATAATTTTTTGAGAGTGAGCATAAATCGTTTCAATTCCATAGCCGTGATCAATTTGAACAAATAGGCCAAATCCGGCTTTTCTTCCTGCAAAAGTGACTATCCCATCGGCCGGTGCAATGATAGGGGTACCAAAGTTGGCACCAACATCAAGGCCTTCATGCATTTTTCTTACTCCAGCTGTAGGAGATATTCTATGTCCAAAATAACTGGTTATCCAGCCATTTGATGGCATTAAAGTAGGAGTTGATTTTAAAATAGACTCTTTATCTAGTAGAAATTGATCTAGAACATGAATTTTTTCTTCAAGTTCAGAAGCAAAAGTCTTTATGTAATTATATTTATAGTCAAATGTCGAGTATTCAGAACTTAATTCAAAACTGCTTCGAATAAGATCAGAAAATTTTTGAGTTATTTCATATTTTTGAGTTAAGCCAAAATTGGCAGCAATTTTTTGTTCGTACAAGTGTTTTAATTCTAAATAATTGGGATCTTTGTCAAAATTATGAAGTTTTTCATTTAATGTTTCGTCGAGTTTAACGGAGTCATGATCATGAGGTTTATGATCCTTCAAATCAATGTCTTCTCCATGGTCATCCATCATCATTCCTGGATCATCCTTTGATGGTGGGACAAGAGATTTTGTTTTGGTAACATCTTGTAGACCTGTTATAATGCGTAATTTGTTTTCAAATGTTTTAATTCTTTGAAGGTCATCGCCTAATGAATTAACTTTCATTTGAAATAATTGTATCTGCTCTCTTAGCTGTCTATTTTCCAAAGAAAGGTGTTTGTTTTCTGATATTTGTTGAAGAATTTTCCAATAGTCATAAAGCAGAATACTAAAAAGAATAGATAAAATTACAATAATAAAAGCAAGAGACCTTATAAAAAGACCTGGTAATTTAAATGATCTAACCTTTTTTTCCTTTTCAGGAACGATCATAATTGTATAATGACTATTCAATTGATATCTCCAACTATTTTGAACAGAATTATTGTAAATTGAGCGTTTTGATAATGCAAATAATGAATAACAAAATTAGTAAGTTTGCATGGCAAGAACAACACTTATATTATCTTGACCGCCGTTAAGGTTTGCTTGACGAATAAGATTTTCAACTGCGAGATCAAATTGTTCCTGTGTTGCCTCCTGGGGATTGGGTACACAATATTGCACAATTTTTAAAATTTCTTCATCACATACCTTTCCATGAAGGCCATCAGAGCAAAGAAGATATATATCAAAATTTTGGTTCTTAAACTTATAGACATCAGCATCAACATCTTTTTCAAACCCGACTGTTTTAGTTAAGACGTTTTTTTGCGGATCAGCTTTAGCACCTTTACGATCATAAATTCCTAAATTTAATTTTTCTTGAACCAGTGAATGGTCACGGGTGAGTTGAAAAAGCGAATTATTATGAATAAGATAGGTGCGGGAATCACCGATATTGGCAATATAAGTAGTTTCTTCTGTAAAAAAGACAGATGTTATTGTAGTTCCCATTCCTTTAAGGTCTTCATTGCTTTGACCATGATCATAAATAGAGCGATTTATAAACTTGATTGTTTTCTTCAAGAGTTCATCGGGAGAGTAGGCTTGAATATTCTCAGATATATATTGAGGAAATATCTTTGTTGTCATTTGAGAAGCGATATCTCCACCGTTATGCCCACCCATACCATCGGCCACTACAAAGTAGTTCCCCGAATTTGGTGCATATATAGAGTCTTGATTCGTTTTTCTTTTTCGGCCAATATCACTGGCGCCGCTGACTAGAATAGACAATTAAACATTCCTTTGTTGTAAATGGTCTTTTATAATATATTAGTGCTCAAAATCATTAAATTCAATATAAAATTTGTATGTTTTGGTGCCTAAGTGGCACTGGGTAAAAAAAACCTCTTTTTCTGATTAAATCTTTTAAAAAAGTACAAGTTTCGCGTAAACTATATACAGAAATCACGGTTGGTTTCTAGATTCATTTCAAATCGTTCTGGAGGAACTTCAATGAGCATCGATATTCAACAATTCATAGAAAAAAATTATTCCAAAGAAGACTTTTCTCATTTGCATTGGGAAGGGAGCTTCCAAGATTATATTGATCTTGTAACAAAAAATCCTATGATTTGTCGAAATGCATTTCAAAGAGTTCACGATATGATTATGTCATATGGAACGAGTACTTATACAGAATACAAAAAAGAAATCACAAGATATCACTTTTTTGATGATCCTATAGAGAATGGTAAAGATGCTATTTTTGGTATTGATGTGCACTTAATGAAATTAGTGAATTTCTTTAAATCTGCTGCTCGTGGTTATGGTACGGAAAAAAGAGTTCTTCTTTTACATGGACCAGTTGGTTCAGCAAAATCATCAATTTCACGACTTTTGAAAAAAGGTTTAGAACATTATTCTAAAACAGATGAAGGAGCACTTTATACTTATGAGTGGATAACTCCAGAGGAAAATGCCATTTTAGGTGATGCTAAAAAGTTTGAAAGTCCAATGCATGAAGAGCCTTTAAAATTAATTCCTTTAGAAGTAAGAAAGCAATTTTTAGATGAAGTAAATTCTCAGATAGACGGTCCTTTTAAAATTAAAGTAAAAGGTGAAGTCAACCCAGCTTGTCGATTTATACTTTCTGAATTTATGAAAAGTTACGATGGTGACTGGAACAAAGTAATGTCTCATATTAAGGTAAGAAGACTTGTCTTATCAGAAAAAGATAGAATTGGTATTGGTACATTCCAACCAAAAGATGAAAAGAACCAAGATTCAACAGAGCTAACAGGTGATATCAACTATAGAAAAATTGCACTCTATGGTTCTGATTCTGACCCAAGAGCATTTAACTTTGATGGTGAGTTTAATATTGCCAACCGAGGAATTGTCGAGTTTATAGAGATGTTAAAATTAGACGTTGCTTTCCTTTATGACCTATTAGGGGCGTCTCAAGAACAATCAATTAAACCGAAAAAATTTGCTCAGACGGATATTGATGAAGTTATTCTTGGTCATACAAATGAACCAGAATTTAGAAAACTACAATCAAATGAATTTATGGAAGCCTTAAGGGATAGAACAGTTAAAATTGATGTTCCTTATATTACACGACTTGATCAAGAAGTTAGAATTTATAAAAAAGATTATAATGGTGATACAATTCCCCATATGCATATTGCTCCTCATACTTTAGAGATGGCAAGTTTATGGGCGATTTTAACAAGACTTGAAGAACCTAAAAAAGCAGATCTTACGAAGTTACAAAAACTAAAGTTATACAATGGAAAAACATTACCTGGTTATAATGAAGACAATGTAAAAGAACTAAGAAAAGAGGCCGTAAGAGAAGGACTTGATGGTATTTCTCCAAGATATATCCAAGATAAGATTTCAAACTCATTAGTTAAGAATGCTCATGCAGGTTGCTTGAACCCATTTATGGTTTTTAATGAATTAGAGTCTGGCCTTAAGCATCACGGACTTATTAGTTCTCCAGATCAACTAGATTCTTTTAGAGAAATGCTTGCTGTTGCCCGACAAGAATATGAAGATATTGTAAAAAATGACGTTCAAAAAGCAATATCTGTAGATGAAACTGCAATTGAGACTTTATGTGCCAATTATATTGATAATATTAAAGCATATACTCAAAAAGAAAAACTTCGTAATAAGTACTCAGGTAAACTAGAAGACGCAGATGAAAGATTCATGAGATCAATTGAAGAGAAAATTGATATTTCCGAAGCTATTAAAGATGATTTTAGACGAGAAATTATGCACTTTATTGGTGCACTTGCTATTGAAGGTAAACAATTTGATTATAAGATGAATGAAACACTTCATCGTGCACTTGAATTAAAGCTTTTTGAAGATCAAAAAGATTCTATCAAACTTACTACAATCATATCTAATGTTGTTGATAAGCAGACTCAGGAGAAGATCGACGTTGTTAAAACAAGATTAATCAAAAACTTTGGATACTGTGAGATTTGTGCAACTGATACTTTAAATTATGTATCTAGTATCTTCGCTAAAGGTGACTCGATTAAGTCATAAGGAGTAGGTGTGGATCACCCTATTAAAAGAGATCATGCAAGATTTCGTAAAATTGTTAAAGGTAAGATTAGAGATAATCTTAGAAAATATGTTTCCCAAGGTCAGCAAATTATTCCTAAGGGAAATGATCAATTCAAGATTCCTATGCCTAGTATTGATATTCCACGTTTTCGTTTTGGTGATAAATCAGAAGGGGGAACTGGACAAGGGGAAGGACAAGCTGGTGATCCTGTAGACGGTCAGCCAGGTGAAGGCCAACCTGGACAAGGTGAAGCTGGTGAAGGTGAAGGTTTAAAAGAGCTTGAAGTTGAAATGGGAATTGATGAGCTTGCAAATATCTTAGGAGAAGAATTAGAACTTCCTAAAATTGAGCCAAAAGGTAAACAACAACTTGCAAGTACAGTCGATAAATATACGAGTATCGGAACTGTTGGACCTGATTCTCTTAAACATCTTAAAAGAACGTATAAAGAAGCGCTAAAACGTCAGATGTCCATGGGGGTTTATGACCCTAATAATCCTAGAGTTGTTCCTATCAGGAAGGATTATAGGTTTAGATCTGCAGATACTAAAATAGAAATGGAAAACTCAGCAGTAGTCATCTACATGATGGATGTTTCTGGCTCTATGGGTGAAGAACAAAAAGAAATTGTAAGAACAGAATCTTTTTGGATTAATTTATGGCTAAAAAGCCAATATAAAGACATTGAAATCCGTTATATTATTCATGATGCCACAGCAAAAGAAGTAGATGAAGATACATTTTTTAGAACAAGAGAGAGTGGTGGAACACTTATCTCTTCTGCTTTTAAATTATGTAAGCAAATTATAGAGGAAGACTACAATCCAAATGAGTGGAATATCTATCCATTTCACTTTTCTGATGGCGATAATTGGTCAGCAGATGATACCAAAGTTTGTTTACAGTTATTGGATGATTTTATATTACCAAATTCGAATATGTTTTGTTATGGCCAAGTAGAAAGTCGGTACGGATCAGGTCAATTTTACAAAGATTTAACTCAAAAATACGGTGAAAAACATGACGATGTTATTTTGAGTAAAATAAAGGATAAAGAGGCAATCTTAGATTCCATTAAAGAATTTTTAGGCAAGGGTAAATAATGTTAAGAACGAAGCCGATATCTGGGGATTTGTTAAAATTACAACAAGAGATTCAAGGTTATGCTGATGAATTTGGACTCGATTATTTCCCTCAGATTTTTGAAATGTGTGATTATGACACTATAAATATTCTAGCTGCACAAGGTGGCTTTCCTATTCGCTACCCTCATTGGAAATTTGGAATGGACTACGATCAACTTTCTAAAGGTTATCGTTATGGGATTCAAAAAATTTATGAAATGGTTATTAATACCAATCCTTGTTATGCCTATTTACTTGAAGTTAATAATTGGTTAGATCAGAAATTAGTTATGGCCCATGTTTATGGACATAATGACTTTTTTAAAAACAATATGTATTTTTCTACGACCAATAGAAATATGATGGATGTTATGGCCAATCATGGTTCTAAAATTAGAAGATATATGGAAAAGTATGGACATAATAAAGTCGAAAACTTTATTGATAAAGTTCTTTCCCTTGAGAATCTTCTCGATATAAATCATCTCTTCGAAACTTCTGAAGTTATTCAATCAAGAAGTGAAAAACTTAAAAAGTTCCAGCAAGAACAACTTACTGGTGGATATATGGTTGATGATCGCTCCCATGCTCTTAAATCTTTCATGCGATCAAAAGATAGGTCAGAAGCAAAAGATATTCCGGAAATAGTAGAAGATGAATTAGGTAGTGCTGAAGTTAATAATAGTAAAGGTGAAAGAGATATTTTGAAATTTTTAATTGAAAATGCTCCAGTTGAAAATTGGCAAGCTGATATTATTGCTTGCTTAAGAGATGAAGCCTACTATTTTTTGCCACAGAGAATGACAAAAATTATGAATGAAGGTTGGGCTAGCTATTGGCACTCAACTATTATGAACACTCGTGCACTTGATCCAAGTGAATTTATCGATTTTGCTCAAAAGCATGCTGGTGTTATGGCCATGAGTAAACAAAATATAAACCCATATAAAATTGGGATTGAGTTATTTAGAGATATCGAATATCGCTGGAATACCGGTAAGTTCGGTAAAGAGTATAATGAATGTACAAATATGTACGAAAAAGAAAATTGGAATAAGAACACAAATCTTGGTAGAGAAAAAATCTTCTCTGTGAGACGTAGTCATAATGATATAAGTTTTATCAATGAGTTTTTGACTCCTGAGTTTTGTAATCGACAACAATTATTTACTTATAAGTATAATCCACGTTCCCAACGTATGGAAATTGATACTCGTGATTTCGATGCTATTAAACAAAAACTTCTAACTCAATTAACTAATTTTGGATCTCCAATTATTCAAGTTGAAGATGCTAACTTTAAAAATAGAAAAGAGTTACTTTTAAAGCATGTTCATAATGGAGTTGATTTAGATGTTCAATTTGCCTCTGAGACAATGAAGAATCTTTATTTTATGTGGAAACGTCCAGTAAACCTTACGACAACATATGAAGATAAGGAGGTAGTTTTTAACTTTGAAGGAAAAGAGTTAAAAATACTTTAATGAATATATTGCCAAGGAATGCTTGGATTTTTAGTCTCCTTAATTCGATATGTTTTGGTGTTACTATATGTTTTTAATTTTTTTGAGATTTGACTTTGTAGTTTTTTAGTTAATTTTTCAAAACTAATATCTTCTATAACTACAACTGTATTATTATTGAGCTCATAAGCGTCAACATCATCAAGATTATTCGTCATATCTCCAGCTGCTTCATATGCAATACTTATATCTCTGTGCATAAATGGGTCTAGTTCTGCGAGATAAAAATTGAGACCAGCTCCAAGGGATAGACCTGATACTCCACCTAGAAAACCTATTGCTGCAACAGCAGCACCCTCAGACCCATATAAAATAACACCTAGTCCTAGACCTGCCATTCCGCCAATATAAGCAAGTACAGCTGGAACTGCAAAGTCTGCAACGAGTGCTAAACCTGCATTTCTTAAGTTTTGGTTAGCAAGTTTTTTTAAGTCAGTACGTGTGATATATTGATTTTTTTCAAACATAGGTTCACAATTAAGTTTGTCTAGCATTTTTGAATATTTGCAGGTTTCAACTTTGTATTTTGTTGAGAACTTGAGATTTTCAATTTTAATAAAGTGCATTGGGCTATCTTCAGCTTGTATAAGAACACCATATGAATTGAATGAAATGATTGAAATTAAAAAAATGATACTTAACTTTTTCATTATCCCCTCTTTATAGCCAGTTTATATCCCATATTAAAGCTAGAGTATTAACTATGTTGGTAAGAATTACATAGATCATCTCTTATTGTTGATTTATAATAAAAAAAATTAACATTGGATAATTTATGTCACGTACAAATTCTGAAATCACTGAGTTTAATTTTCCAAAAGGAAAAGTTTTGGCCAATCGCTTTATGGTTGTAGAGCGTTTAGGTGCTGGTTATGAGGGAGAAGTTTATAAAGTACAAGAATCTTATACTAATAGGGTTAGAGCTATAAAATTGTTTTATCCTAAACGTAATGATGGGTTCAAAGTGAGTGCCAGGTCTGCAAAGAAGCTCGA
>CAYFHZ010000114.1:0-8165 GCA_964342535.1 uncultured Bacteriovoracaceae bacterium
TTTTAATCGAAGCTATTAAAAAATATAATATTAACCCAAACCTGAGTTACATGGTCGGGGATAGGCAGTCTGATATTGATGCAGGTGAAGGTGCTGGCCTTACTTCTATACTTATTAAAGAAGATCATATTGATGAAATTCTTAGTAAAATTAAATAATTAACAATTATTATCACTTAAACTTCACTTAATTTTTCTTTAAAGATGACGATTAGACAGCATGTTAAAGTGGTTTACTGTTATTGTCTCTTTTTACACATCTCTTTCATTCTCAGGTGTTACTGATTTATGGTTTAAATTTAAGGGAATAGATTGTGAAACAAGCTCAATAGAAGCATCTAAGACTTCTTTGACAAGTTTCAATGAAACTATAATATGTAATTCTTTTAATCACATTACAAAAGGTGAGCTTGAAAATCTTATTTCATCCTCTAAAAATATACGTGTTGATTTAGAAACATGGATTTATTTACAGAACTCATCCAAACTTCTAACTGAAGAGGCAAAAAGAAAGATTCCTCTTTATAAAGATTATCAAAGTCAGTTAAAACAACCTCTCTCAAAAGATCTTGAAAGAATTAAAAAAAATTATAATTTATTACATGCTCTTTACCAGAAAAAATCAATTCTAGATAAAGCTATTAATGCATGTAAAAATACAAGTCCCACAATAGTACCACTCATGGGACCTTCTGATCGCTTTACTTCCAACTATAATTGTTTTGAAATAAATACACCAAAGTACCAAGAAGAGAGTAGTAAAACCAATCAAATAATTTCAGACATTGAAATGCTAAACCCACAGTTTCTTCACCCTCATTTTCAAAAAGAATTTGAAAATAATCAACATTCAAATTTTAAGACTAGTTATGATTTATACTTAACGAAGGCCATTTCAGAATTAGAAACCAAGGTCGCGAAACACACTCAAATCCAATCCCTCGAAATGAGTAAAGAAAATCTTGAAAGCTTATTAGATTCTCAAGCTTTTTTATCCGAAGTAACCGCCTACAACTACAGTCCGGATAGTACAGTTTTTTACTCTAATGAAACTAACTCTGCTAAAATAACTGGTTTAAAAAGAGCTCAATGTATTAGTCAACAAAAATTAATTGCCCATGAAACAGATGATATTTTACTTGGTCTTGGAAAAGACATTGCACTACTCGTTTCTCCATTTGCTATTCAAGCAAAAATTAGTATGTTTATTCGTTCTGTGAAATTTTACAAAAACCTAACTAAAGCAAAGCAAACAGCAAGTACCGCAATGAAAACTTCTGAAGTTACCCTTGCAATGGTTGATCAAGGCTTTAATGTGAAAGCCCAGTCTGAATGCTCTGAATTATCAATAACACTCTCTCATGAAAATACAATCACAGATGTACAACAAGAAAAACTTGATGAGTGTAGAGATCTTGCTGATGCAATGATGACAAACTCTGCTCTTGCTCTTTTAGGCGGTGGCGTTGCGATAAAGTTTGCTAAATTTGATATCCAATCAATGCGACTGGATCGTATTTATGCACATGGAAGAAAACTAGCAAATCAAGTAAGTGGGACTGTTTCAGCAACACTTATAAAACAAGCTGATCTCATCCAACAACAATTAGAAACAATGTTTCCAAATCAACAAATGGCACATGCTGGAGGATTACCGACAAATGCTTTTAATCAATCAGCTGAGGGCAAAGGAAATCTGTCTGGAACACTAACCTTACATGGAAGACGAAAGGAGTCTTCAGGTGTTGCCCATTTAAGACAAACTATTCTCAATTTTGATTGTGGTGGCTCTAGTGAGTGTTCAAGAACACTATCTCAAATGAGAACTGATCTTATTGAGCTAGGCAAGATTCAACCTGATGGTCTTGAAAAAGCTCATCATATTCTTGGGTTAATACGTTCTGGTCAGTTTTTTAAATTTCCTTCTAGTTTACAAAGACTTTATCACCTCTGTCTTGGAAGTCTAAAGTGCAGTCCAAAGGAATATGATCTTCTTTATAAAATGAGTTCTTTGAAAATAAATTATACTCCTCATTCATATTTTTATAGAAGAATTCTTAATCGTTTCAGACTGGATGCAAGTGAAGAGACTCTCAATAGAAATTTAACAGTACTTGCAAGTAATAATTTAAATCCTAATAAAGGTAAAATCATTGGAAGTTTCAATCAAATTAAAAAATATGATGACTATACTATCGTTAACGGAAAAAAATACTCTAATAATGATCCTGACCTGCCAGTTCTTTTAACTAGCTTGGCAAGAGAAGATGAGGCCGTAAGACTTCTTGCAAAAAAAGGTTTTAAAGTCAATACACTTCCAGAAACAATTGAAGCCAGAAGAGCGAGAGGTTTACAAGTCAAATTTGAAGAGCTAGCAAAAATCGAAAAAATTGGACGAAACAAAAATCCAGACCTTATTTTGAATGATAATTATATTGCTGATATCTATAGTCCTCTTCATGGATTAAGCGATGATAACTTAGAAACGATAGCTAGAGGAATGCTAAGTAAAGTCGAAGGTAAAGACAAATTTTATGATGTCGAAAAGTACACGAATGATGTAAATGAATATAGACAGACAAATAGAGTTGTCGTTTATGTTGATAGAATAGTTGGAGATCCCGAAGCTCTCATAAGAAAACTTCGCTCCATTGTAGGACAAGAAGAACCTGAGCACCTTGAAGAATCATTTGTTATTTACGATAATAATGGCACACCTGAAGTCATAAATATTTGGCCATAGTTTTCTAGATGCTAAGTTAATCATCAGTTGGGTTGACGTGAAGTGCACTTGGTCTCCACTCCCTATAGTAAAGCCACTCCTCTACTGATTTATATTGTCTTCCTGGTGAGTTTTTATTTATGTACTTTATATCAGCAATATAATACGTACCAATTCCTTCGGGCCCAATATATATAATCTCTTTAGAGACAGGATTATATCTAATAAACTTTCCATTTAAGTTCAATGTAAGAATGTCATCACTCATTTGAGCTGCAAATTTTTTAGCTCTTCTAAGATACTCTTGTTTAGACTTTATTTTTGGCTCAAATTGACTACCATGTTTATCAAAATGATAAGTAAGTGAATCATCATAGCCTTCTTTATTAGTTTTCATTCTAAATCGTTTAGTGGGCATTCCAATACTACCTTTCATAGTATGAAAAAATCCAGGATCAATTTTATCTCCAGAATCTAAAAACTTTTTAAATTTCTCAATTACAGTAGAACTAAGTCTTTTTTTTGAAAGTATATCAATCGCTACTTTAGCGCTATTAATAACTTCTTGTAAGTTGTTACATTTTCTAGACCAACTAGGAAGTGAAGTAAGCATTAAAACAATTACTATAAACCGCATGCAGCTAACCTTAATGTTAATTTTTCAAGACCAAGATTTGATAACTCTTTTACTTTCTTTACTAATTTACCTGTTTTATCTTTTAAAAGATTTTTAATTGCTTCACCAATAAACTCCCCTGAATTTTTAATTTTTTTTGCAGCTGAATCTATTGTTTTTAATATAGAGCTTAATTGTTCAATTTTCTTAAACATTGATGTAATTTTGGGAATGAGTAGAGCAAGTCCGGCAACAGGGTTTATTAAAATTTTTAACAATTGGTCACCTGCAATGCTACCACTAATCATACAAAGAAGAGAACGAATGACACCAGAGCTAAGTTGATTAAATAAGCCTGATAAAGAACTTAGATTCTGTTTAATGTTTGAAATAAACTCCATTGTTGTGTTTACCATGTTAACTGCACCTGACCACGCTTTTTTAGCAGATTTTATCGGACTCTTAATAAAATTCCAAAGTCCTTGCCCAGCATCACTTATTGTACCTCCAGTAGACTCCCAGGCTTGCTTAACTGACTCAAGAAAACAGTCCCCTGCTATAGATGCCATTGACTCTGAAGAAAAGTGGTTATTTACATCATCGTAATCAGAAGTATTAATAATAAGGTTTTGTGAAGAATATGTTAGACATTCAACCTTTTCATCAGCATATGCTTTTGGAAAAATACTTAAGTGTTCAATAAAACTTGATTGTGTTTTCAATCTAACATGGTTTACAATTTGTTCAAATTTAGCTTTAAAGATAGAGAACTCTGTTTTAGAAACATTTTGTGCGTATAAAGCAAAACCATAATTTCTTTTCATATGAAATAAAAAGCCATTCTCAAATGGAATAATTTTATTAAGTAATTTTTCTGGAGGAAGAACACCGACTTTAAAAAAGATTTTCTTATCTTTTTTAAGATAAACCTGATTTGCAAAAAATAACTCCGGCAGAAGCCTAGAATGAATTGGTTTAAAATAATAGTCTCTTAAAAAAGCTGATAAAGTTTTATCTATTTTGCTTGCAATATTAATTGGTACTGCCATGTTTGCAACTGATGTATCTGTATACTCAATATCCTCAATGGAATATGCTGAAATACTAAAAAGATAAAACAATACTAGAATTAAATAATACTTCACTCAATTATTTTAGCTAAAATAACTTCGACAAAATACACTAAAAGAATTACCTAGTTGAGTTAACAATTATCAAATTAATTCAAAAAAATATAATGTAAATAATCCCTCCCTCCTTGTCGATGTATTCTTAACTCACTAAAGTTAGCTCCAATGCACAGGAATAACCTATTAATATTACTTACTTTTATCTTCGTTCGATCTGCTTTGGCTGGCCTAACTCAAACAAGCTATAGAATCCAAGGATTTGACTGCAAATCAAGTGGAATTGAATTGAGTGAAAGTCTAAAGCCATCCCTAGAGGAGATTAGTGAGGCATCGTTCAAAAAGATTTCTTCAACTTCTCTAAGTGATTTTAAAAAGAGTCCTTATCCACAAATAGATCTAGAAACTTGGATTTATATACAAAATGCGACACGCTATATTCTTAAAGCTCTCAATGATAAAAAAAATGAATATAGAAATCTTCTTACAAATACTTATAAGACAGATCATTCTTCAGAGTTTATAAATTATAAAAACAACTATAACCTGGCCACAAGCTTGATGCAAAGTTTCAAAAACTTAGATAAAGCTAATAATCTATGTAGTTCCTGGAAGTTTTGGAATATACCAGAAAGAATTTATAGAGGGATTAATTGCAACACTCATAAGTACAATAAACTCATTAAACTTGAAGTCGACAATCTATTAAAAGAGCTTAAAGATGCAAATCCATATCTTTTACACCCTATTATTGAATCTGGACTTATAAATAATGAATTAGCTCAAGTTTCACTTCCAATCTTTTTTAGAAATTCAATATCAGAGATAGAGAAACAAGAAGCTCAAATGAAGAAAGTTCAAAACTATTCAGCCTCTCAAGAAAACTTATCTCATGTATTAAATGACACTTCTGTCATATCTACGTTAGCTGCATTTAATTATAAGCCAAGTATTAAGAAAATTAATAAATTTAAAACAATAAATCTCACAAAAGCTAAATGTATTATCGAGCAAAAACACCTTGCAAATAATAGTGATAAAGCCTTCACACAACTAGGTTGGAATATATTTCAGGTCGTTTTTCCTCTGGCCGTTTATGGAAAAGCTAATTTCATATTAAAGTCATTAAAGTCTGCGAAAAACTTTATTAAAGCAAAACAAAATGCGAGAGGAGCGATTGTCGTATCTGAGGCATTAATTCTAAACTTAGACACGGCATTAATAGATAGGGCTCATTTAGAATGTAAAAATATTCAAAAAAATGCAGCTAAGCTAAATCTTGTTCCCAATACAATCACAAGACAACTAAGAGAGTGTAAAGAGCTTGCTGATTCACTTACCACAAGTAAGTATTTAGCATTACTTGGTAGTGGTGTTGCAATTAAGTTATCTAAGTACGACCTTCAAAATATGAGACTCGATCGAATATTAAATCAAGGTAAAAAGCTTATCAACACCAAAAAATCGATAGTGACATCTGCACTTATTAAACAAGCAGATATAATAAACGCACAAATTGAGAGTTTAATTCCACAGCCGAGTATGGCCATCTCATCTTTTCCTTCTAAAAATTCAACTCATTTAAGTACACCAGCTAAACCTTCTCACTTAACAGGAACTCTAAGCCTTAACCGACTTGGAGTAACAGAAAGCTATAAAGTCTTTAAAGAAACCATCGAAAATTTTGATTGTCGTGGAAGAAGGCAATGTAAAAAAATTTTTGCAAAAATTAAAAATGGTTTATTTGATTTAGGTAAATTTGGAGAAGAGGGCCAGCTTACAGCATATAAAGTTTTAAAATTAATTCGAACTCAAGACTTCTTTAGACTTAATAAGAGTTTGCAGACCTTATATCAAGAGTGTCTTACCATTTTAAAATGTACTCATAAGGAATTTAATATTTTATTCCGAATGAATAAAATTAAACTTTCTCATACTCCTCATCTATATTATTACAAACGTATCCTTAATGCTTTTAGATTAGACCAAAGTCCAAAAGACATAATAAGAAATTTAACAATTTTAGAGAAGATGAAGCTGAATCCTAAAAATGGTGAAGTATCAGGTGCTTTTAACAGAATTGAAGAAACTGAAGATTGCTTTATTATTAATGGTAAAAAAAGTTCGAAATTTAATGAGGATGCTCACTCCTATAAACTAAGTATGGAAAGAGAGAATGAAGCTTTTAAGTTACTCGCTAAAAAAGGGTTTAAAGTTGCTATTATTCCAGAGTCCGCAGGTCGTAGAGAGCAAGAAGGAATTCAACATACTTTTGCAAGACTGGCCAAAGCCGAAAAGATAGGTCCAACAAAAAATCCAGATGTCATTTTAAATGGACAATATATTGCAGATATATACTCTCCACTTCAAGGGCTTAATCCTAATAATTTACGAAATGTCTCTTCAAATATTTTAAAAAAAATTGAAGGAAAACCCAAGAAAACAAACTCTCAAAATGGTGATAAATCTGAAAACTTTAGACAGACAAACCGGGTTGTTGTCTATGTAGATAATATTGAGGGAGATCCTTATGATCTTGTTGATGATATCAGACAAATGATTGGGTATGAAGAGCCTAAACATATAGTTGAATCTTTTTTAATTTTTGAAAAAGAAGGACAAGTAGAGACTATTAATATTTGGCCTTAAGTATGACCAACTTGAGACCATGTCCTAAATTGATCTTTTGAAAATCCAAATTGATAATTAATATAATTAAACATTGCATGACACATCCCCATGTCAATATTTAGATTTTCAATATTTTCTAATGAATAATTCATTTTAAAAATAAATTTTAATTTTTGTTTTAATCTTAGTGAGCTTTGGTACTCACTCAAAAGATTTTTGTTCTCACTTAGAAATTCATCCTTTTTAGATGTGCAGTCAAGGCAAGAAAAGCCACCATCCTGTACATCAAAATACACTAAGTCTTCCTTCAAATCACAATCACAATATAAGCAGTGATCAACTCCAGGAACAACTCCTAAGTGAATACAAAGCTTAGTAAAATAAAAAAACATATGATTTGCTAATTGTGGTTTTTCATTACAAGCTTTATCTAAATAAAAAAGCCCGTTACTTAATACATTAAACAGCCCTTGGTTTTCACCTGAAATAAATTCGATATCTTCTTGAAGAGCTATCTTACTAATATACTCCATAAAAAAAATTGATAAATAATAAGCTTGAAAATGAAGTCTGATTGAATGAGGCGCCCAGATAAGTTGATATTCTTTTGCCATATGAAGATCAGATTCAATTTTTTTCTTTCTAGTAGTCAGTTCAATTTTGATCATATGCCCTACTTCCAAAATTGAACCTTTAATATTTTTTCCTCCACCTCTTCCTCCGTAGAAGTAAATACTTAACACATTCCCTGAGCGGAGTAAGAGTTGGCAAATAAGATCTCTTTCTTTATATGGAGTTTTGTTTATGATTAAACCTTCAACATTCATAAAGGCAATATAACCAAGAATTCACTCTATTTCTAAAACTTTTTAAATATGATCGAATAATTCCTTTTAAAATGATCCATTTTGAGAAATACAGACTGTTCCGAGTATGTAATTCATAATAACTTCCATCTCGACCTCCCCGTCCTATCATTTGTAAGTAAAAATCTAAATTGTCCACATCATAGAGAAAATATATTTTTTCTATTGCTGGAAGGTTCACTCCATGCCTTATAACACTCGTAG
>CAYFHZ010000115.1:0-8152 GCA_964342535.1 uncultured Bacteriovoracaceae bacterium
AATCAATATAAGTTCCATGAGAATAGCTACCAATTTTTCCAATATCTCTCCATAAACGATTAAAAAGATATTCTGAATTAATATCTTCATTTTTTATTTTGAATACGAAAGGTGATGTTAGATTTAGTTGGTAGCAATCCCCTTCTAAAAGATGGCGGTAGACTTGACTAAATTTTTTTTCATATTCTTTTTTCTCCTGAGACTCAATCAGCTCAAGTTGTAGCGAGGACTCACTAGAGTCTCGTATAGGAAGAGCATGATATTCAACAGAATTATATTCAATATAAAGAGCTAAAATGTTATTTTGATTAGAAAGTGATGAATCATTGAAATATGCTCCCAGTTCATAAAAAAGATGAAGAACAATAGGTTTATGAAACTTATTATTTAACTTGATACTTGCAAGGGTTTTACTTATAAAATCTGTAACAGGATAATTTTCTTTTGCACCAGTAAGGAGATTTATTCTAAAACTTTCATATTGTAGATATGCAATTTTGGCACTTGAACATTTCAAAATCTTTTTTTCCGAAGAAAGAAAAAACTTTGAATAGATTAAATCAGTCATTGGCCTGATCAGGGTCGAATTGTAAATCTGAGAACTTTGTTTGTGCTCCAATCCAAGCTAACTTAACTGTTCCCTGTTCTCCAGCTCTGTTCTTTGCCACAATAATTTCAGCAATACCTTTTTCAGGAGTATTTTGATCATAATAATCCTCTCGGTGAATTAAGATGACGATATCAGCATCTTGCTCTATAGAACCTGATTCCCTTAGGTCTTGAAGCTGCGGTCTTCTATCTGTTCTTGAAGTTGCTGAACGGTTCAGCTGGGATAGAGCAATAATTGGACATTTTAATTCTTTGGCCAATTCTTTGATCCCTCTAGAAATCTCAGCAATTTCTTGCTCCCTAGAGTTTTTACGAACATGCGGCTGCATTAGCTGTAAATAGTCTATAACGATCAATCCAAGACCTTGTTCAGAGGCAACTTTTCTTGCTTGAGATTTAATATCTAAAAGAGTTGTACCACCATTATCATTTATATAAACAGGAAGTTTCGTTAACTCTTGAACAGCAAAACCAAAGTTTCTAAGGTCTGAATCCGTATAATCATTCGTTCTAATTTTCCGAGAATCAATATTAGCTTCACTAGATAAAATCCTTCCTGAAAGCTCTGGTGCAAGCATCTCGTATGAGTAGATCATAACTGGTAAATTAGATGCTTTGACAGAGTTTACTGCTAAGTTAAGTGCAAAAGCAGTCTTCCCCATCCCTGGTCTCGCTGCAATAATAATCATTTGACCAGCTTGCATCCCAAGTAATCTCTTATCTAAATTTTTAAAACCAGTAGGAAGTCCTAAGATTTCTCCTTCAGTTGCCTTTCCTTTCTCAAGTCTACGTAAGTTCTCCTTGAGAGATTCTTTAAGTGTTATGACAAAGTTTGTTCTTGTTTGATTCGCAAGACTAAAAAAACTAGATTCAACTTCATCAATAAATTCTTGAACATCTCCAATGAAATTCATTCCTTGATCAGTAATTCGCATTGAGGTTCTAACGATACCTCTTAATACTGATTTGTTTTTAATGATTTTTCCATAATGATAAATATTAGCAGAACTTGCAGTATCTTCAATAATTTGCAATACCATGCTTTGCCCACCAACTGCTTCAAGTTTTCCCATATCAGTAAGCTTGGCACATAAACTGACTAAATCAAAAGGCTTATTTTCGATATGCAAATCTTTTATCCCACGATAAATCGTTCCATATTGTGGATGATAAAAATCTTCTTCGACAATATTTAAATCTGTAATAGAGTCAAAAGATTGATTATCAACAACAAGACAACCGATAAGAGCCTTTTCTGCTAATAGGTCGTGTGGAAGATCTTTATGGGGAGCATTTGCTTGCATATATTACCTCAGAAAAAAAAGGCCCTCAAAAGAGAGCCTCTATATTCAATTGAATTAAGCTTCAGTTGTTTCATCTTCAGAGTCAGCCTCTTCAGATACTTCTTCTTCACCGCTTGCAGCTTTTTCAGCAGCAGCAGCTTTTTTCTTTTCAGCAGCAGCTTGTTTTTTCTTAAGTTCTTCTGCTTGTTTAGGGTCAATTTCTACCTTTACTTTAAAAGTAGCTTCAACACCTTTAAAAAGTTTAGCAACTACTTCATACTCTCCTAGAGCTTTAATTGGAGTATCAATTGTAATAAGACGTCTTTCAATTGTTACACCTTGTTTTTCAAGCTCAGCAGCAAGTTCTGTATTTGTAACAGTACCAAATAGTCTTCCGTTTCCACCAATTTTCTTAACTAGTGAAATTGTTAGTCCAGAAATTTTCTTAGCATCAGCTTCAGCAGCAGCTTTTTCTTCAGCTACTTTCTTAGCTAGCATTTTTTGGTAATCTGCCATTTGTTTAGCATTTGCTTCATCAGCAAGTTTTGCTAATTTATTAGGAATTAAATAGTTTCTTGCAAAACCTTGAGAAACATTAACGATTTCTCCAATGTTTCCTAAACTTTTTACTCTATCAGTTAATATAACTTTCATTGTTATTTCTCCTTAATCATTAGATTTTTTGGCCATTAATTTTTTAAAGTCGATGAACATATCTGCCAAGCCAACAACGGCCAAAGCATAGGCAGCTGTGAAAACAGTTACAATTACAAGTAGCGATCTAATAAAACCTCTTAATTTTAAAAAATCAAGAAAGCTTAAATAGATACTTAGTCCTTGAAAAAAATAAAAACATCCTAAAATCCCTAAAATGGATTCTCCTATCACTGGATAAAAATAGCCAATAGAATCTCCCCAAATAAAAAGGGCCATTGCAACTATAACAATCCAAATAGCGTGATCAGGCATTTTAAAGTTCAAAAGAAACTGCTCTGTATACGCCTTTTTATCTTTCGCCACAAGTAATCTATTACTTTTCAATAAAAGAAAAAGATTAAACCATAACATGGCTATTAAACTTGTAAAAAAATATCGAGGCACAACTTGAACAAATCTCTTGGCCATCAATTCTGGTTGTAAAATAATTGATTTAACTTCTAGCGGTAAATCTTGTCCCGTCTTTTCCAATTCTTCAATTTTTTCCTTATAAGCAGGAAGAATTTCTTTATATTGAGTTTCAACTTGTTGCATAAAGCTTTGATCACTTTGTCCAAAGTAAGACCAAAGACCTATAGCTGATACCAGAGAATAAATACAAGCAAGAATTGCAATACCTTTAATAGGGTTTACTTCTTGCCTAACTACTTCTGCTAACCCAAGGGCCATTGTCATACAAATGACAAAGACGAACCCAAGAAAGAATGTTTCAACTGCTCCAAAAGCACCAATAAAGATGACACTAACACTTAAAGCAAGAATAGCTGTTAATACTCCTTTAAACCTTCCATATAAAATAGAAGAAAGACCTAATGGATAAGGAGTAAAAATAGTCAGTACAAAACTAAATAATAATAGCGATGAAATAATCGCCATCAGTATCATCTGTTTTGCTTGCTGAATAAGCGTTAATTTTTGAGCTTCAAGATAATTCATTTTATTTTAATCAATTATCTAGCTGTTCTGTTAGACATGTAGCTAATAAGTCCCATACAACGACCACGTTTAATAGCAGCAGTAGCAGATCTTTGGAACTTAGGTCTAAGACCAGTCACTCTTGCTGGTGAGATCTTACCAAATTCATTTACTAACCATGAGTAAGTTGAAGGATCTTTCCAATCTGGAGTTGTTTTCTTAGCTGAGAAATAACAAGATTTTCTTTTAGAAAACATCTTCTTTTCTTTTTCTGCATCAAAATTGTTTTCACCAGTATTGTGATTAGGGTTTCTGTAAGCCTTAACAATAGCTTCTTGATCTTTATCAGCACCTAAGTTAACAAAGATGAATTTAAGAACATCTTCTGAAATTCTAAAACGTCTTTCAAGTTCAGTGTTTACTTCTGTATTTGCTTTATACATTACATAAACATACTGACCTTTAGTTACGCCATGAGTAGTTGGTTGAGCAAAAGATTTTACTCCCCAATTGTCCTCAAGAAGAACTTCACCATCAAAGTCTTTAATTGTTTTACTAACGATTTCTGCAACTTTCTTAGCAGTTTCTTCGCTTGCCTCTGGACGAAGCACATAAGCGGATTCGTAAATCATAATTTTCTCCTGGGTTTTATATTAAGCCCCAAACATTATGGATGGAGCGAGTAAATTAAACGATTTTAAATAAATGTCTCGGAACACTAACACAAGCTTAAACACCTGAAAAGTCATATTTCGAATATAGGTAGAATTAATCAGATATTCGCCTAAGGGCTTGTTTTTTCATTCACAAACGACAAATGTTTCGCTATAAAGATGAGATGCGTGTACTTATAAGTTTTTTTATTTTCATGAGCATTAAGCTTTTTGCAAAATTGTTTTATCGATTTAATATTAAATGGCTAACTGATAAACCCCATTTTGACAAAATAAGACTCGTCATTCTTTTAAATCATACATCACTTTATGAACCAATTTACGCAGCAATAGCTCCCAATAGTTTTTTGTGGAGGCTCTCAAGAAAAATGGTGGCCCCTGGTGCTGACAAAACCCTCAACCGTCCCATTGTAGGTTTCTTTTGGAAATTTATGGCACCTGGTCTTATATCTATCACTAGGAAAAGGGATCGCTCATGGTCTCGCTTCTTAAAAGCGATAGAGAACAGAAGTGTTATAGTTATAGCCCCTGAAGGAAGAATGAAACGTAAAAATGGCTTAGATGCCACCGGAAAACCTATGAGTGTAAGATCTGGTGTTGCTGATATTATACAAGAACTCCACGAAGGTAATATTCTATTTGTTTACTCTGGAGGGCTTCACCATATTCAGCATCCTGGTGAACACTTTCCTAGATTATTCAAGACTATTACTGCTCATGCTGAAGTTATAGATGTTGAAAAATATAAAAGCTTTTTTAACTCTGAAGGCATAAAGTGGAAAAGGGAAATCGTGGCCGACTTAGAGGCTCGAATCAAAACTAAATGCCCTACTTCAATATCTCAATAACTTAAGAAAACTATATAAGCTAAAATTCTTGGCAGTTTTAAAAAAGGTTTTCTAAATTCTCACCCGTATCCACTTGAAATTATAGGATAGAACATTTTTCTCTCTTAACATAAATCAAGAATATCCGATAATAATACTTATGAATGCAATAAAAAAAATCATTTGTTTTATTCTTATTAACTATGGCCTTTGTGGATGGTGTAAAAGTGATCAATTTGAAGTAATCAAAAAAGAAATTGATCATTTAGAAGGCTCAATCATTCAAGACTTTTCACTAGAGCTTAATAAAGATACAGCACTAATGGATATACATGAACATGCAGCTTTAGATCAAAAACTTAAGGCCAAGTATGCTATTCAAAAGAATTTATTTCAAACAATCGGTTCTGCTCTTAATGATTTGAAAGTTCGAATAAATAGACTGACTTCTTCAAAAAAACTAACAAATGAAGAAGCCGATAACCTCTACAATGCAATTGAATACTCTCAAAGAATTATTTTACGCTCTAGAGAAAATGAGATAAAAACTCTCTACTCTAAATTTGTAACAAAACTCAAATACAAACCGAGTCTCCATGAGATTTTTGAACAAATTGAACTTGTTGATAGTCCTACATGTCCTATTGCAGAGCTAAAATTAGATGACAATAAAATTAATTTTAATGTTAGACAAAAGAATAAATTTGGAAATTGGTTAACAACACCTTATTCCGTTTCCAAAAATGACCTTGATACTGGAAAATTATCCATTTCTGTAGCAAATAATAATAATTCACTTCCATTTCATAAATTTATAACAAGCTATAACTCTAAAAATAATAATCAAAATACTTCTTTCACAATAACTCAAAATGCAAAGGGTGATATAGATAGTGCTAAGTTTTATTCGGAGAAAATTGTACCCTTTGTTACTATTTTAGGTTTTGAATTCGGAGAACAAAAGATTGTCCAAAATTTTGATTGCCCAACCAGAAAAAGAAAAACAACCTCTTTTAGAGAAACTGCATCCCACTAGTTTTTATAGATTTTTAAAAAATTTTATATAATCATTTATACTGTAGGGCTTAGACAAATAGCCATCCGCTTTCATAGATCTAGCTTTATCTTTGTCTTGTTCAGAGTCAGATGCCGTAAACATAACAATAATGGGAATATCATTAAAGACCACTTTCTTTTTTAAGTAATTCAAAATATCAAAACCATTCAATTTTGGCATATTAATATCAAGAAGGATTAGTTCGGGCATGGTCTTCTTGCCTTCTTCTAGTTCTGTATAATAAGCTAAAAATTCATCAGAATTACTGAAGCATATTAATTCATTCTTTCTTCCTGACAAAGAATAACATTCTTTAACTAAAGAAATTTGAAAAATATCATCATCTAAAACAACCACGGGGCGATTGGAGTGAATTAAAGGCTTCATCTCATTTATATCAATAACAAATTGAGATTTCATAATAAGCACCTCTTGCTATATTCAACTTAGAATTTAATAATATCAATATATAAGAATGTATCCAAGCAGGTAAAATGAAGCTTTCCAGGAAAATTATTTTTGTCAATTTAATACCACTTATAATCCTTATCTTTGGAAGCATTCTAAGTGGTATTGTAATACAAAAAGATCAAAAAATGACTCAACATTTTTTGGACACATACTCTTCTAAAGAAGAAAAGCTCTATCAAATTTTTCAATCACTTGGCTACACTGGAGGTATTCACGCCTTTAAAAATTATATTCTTCGTTTCGATGAAAAATATTATCATCAAGCTAAAGAAAAATTAAGCAAAGCAAACACACTTATTAAAGAGTACTTAAGTTTACCAGAATTAAGCTCATTAGAAATAGAGTCAATGCAGGTTATTGCTGCAACAGTCAAATTATATTTAAAAAAACTAAATATTTTACAAGAACTCATTCAACAAAAAAAAAATCTTACTCTAATAGATAAAGCAGTTAAAGTTGATGATACTCCTGCCATGATAGCAATTGATAAATTAAGAAATCTACTCACTAAAAATAAAAACTTAGAGATTATTAGAATTGATCAAAGTCAAAAATATGCTATCACTTTATTTACGTTCAGTGTGCTTATTACAATACTGGTCGCTTTTCTTCTTAATAGTCTCTTCTTGAAGAAAATTCTCGTTTCATTAAAAAAAGTGAATTCACTTTCACTAAGCTTGGCAAATGCAAATTATAATCATGATTTTTCAGAACTTACACATCTGCCGGAAGACGAATTAAAAGAAATTGGCCAACAACTCATTTCAATGGGCTTACATCTCAATATTGCTTTTGAAAATCTAGCACGATCAAATAGAGACTTATCTCAATTTGCATTCGTTGCATCTCATGATATGCAGGAACCTGCAAAGAAACTTTATAGCTATAGTGAGCTCCTAGAAATATCTTCAAAGGATCAGTTATCACCACAAGCATTAGGTTACATTGATGCCATTAAGAGCAGTTCAAAACAACTTATTGATCTTGTTTCGGCCCTTCTTAATTATGCTAATATAACAATGGATATCAAAAAAGAATTCGTCGACCTCAATGATGTCTTAAATAATGCCCTTCAAGATTTATCTGAAAAAATAAAAACAAGTGAAACTCAAATTGAAGCTCAAAACTTACCTACATTAAATGTACAACCTCAGCTCATACAAAGTTTATTCTATAATTTAATATCTAATGCAATTAAATATAGAAAAAAAGATCAAGCCAATCATATTTATATTAAAGCACAGGAAATGCCCCATTTATGGATATTCGAATTTATAGACACTGGCATAGGCTTTGATATGAAAAATCTAAATACGATTTTGAGACCATTTGGAAGATTACATAGCAAAGCAGATATTCCAGGTTTAGGTATTGGACTTCCCTTATGTCAAAGAATAGTTCAAGTTCATGGCTCTACCCTAGAGATATATTCACGAGAGCAAGAAGGGACCCGTATTCAATTCACACTAGATAAGTAAAATTATTCTTGAACAATAATCTCATACTGTTCAATATGATATGAGTTATCTGCACGTATGGTTAGTTGCTTTTCCAAACTTTCCTCTAAGGCTTCAATAACTTCTGAGTCCTCGCTACTTA
>CAYFHZ010000116.1:0-8142 GCA_964342535.1 uncultured Bacteriovoracaceae bacterium
AAAACTCCCAGAGGTAACGAAAGCCAAAGCTGAAGCAATCTATGGATACTTAAATAGCTGTCTTCAAAATGAAGACCATGATTTTCCAGAAATTCTGGAATCTGATATTTTTCCTTATAACGTTATTATATTTGGTCAAGGTGGAAGAGAACATGCACTAGCAGACCACTTAAGTCAGTCAACAGAAATAAATCATGTTTTTGTAGTACCTGGTAATCCTGGAATAGAGGGAGAAAAATATAGCTCAAATAATATATCTCCAGATGAATACATCCCATACTGTAAGCATAACAATATTAAATATGCTGTTATTGGGCCGGAAGTTCTTTTGGAAGACGGTCTTGCAGACAAATTAGAAGTAAATGGAATATTAACTGCATCTCCATCCCAAAAAGCTAGTCTTCTTGAGAGCTCTAAAGCTTATGCTAAAGATTTTATGGCCAAATATAAAATACCTACAGCAGATTATAAAAATTTCAAATCAACTCAAATGGCCATCGATTATATTTCAGATCACAAATCTTCAAAATTTGTCATAAAACTTTCAGCTCTAGCTGCTGGTAAAGGAGTTATCCTTTGCCAAGATAAAGAAGAAGCTTATGAGGCCATCAAAACACTTGCTCCAAATGACGAAGAAATTGTTATTGAAGAATTTCTTTTAGGAAAAGAATTATCTTTTTTTGCTCTTTGCTTAGATGATCAATATTTAAGTATCGGTACAGCATGTGACTATAAAAGACTTAAAGATAATGACCAAGGACCAAATACTGGAGGAATGGGTTGTTACTCTCCGACCTATTGGCTAAGTCAGGAAGAGAAACAATATATAGAAGATCACATCTTAGTCCCTACTTTGAGAGGAATGAAGCAAGAAAATAGAACTTTTAAAGGCACATTGTTTATTGGAATCATGATGACTGAAAGTGGCCCAAAGGTGCTTGAATATAATGTACGATTTGGAGACCCAGAGACTCAAACTCTTCTCCCGAGATTATCGCAAAATTTATCAACAGTGTTCTATGCAATGGCCACACATAATATTGGACTATTCAAGAGATTAGAAAATGCTGAATCTGATTTATATAGTGTACATATCGTAAAAGCTGCAAAGGGCTACCCTGGCACCAATGGAGATGTGGTTGAAAAAGGACAAGAGATTACAATTAGTAATAATCTATTAACTGATCAATCAAAAATCTATTTTGCAGGTGTAAAAAAACAAAATAATTCTTTTATCACAAATGGAGGAAGAGTCCTTGGTGTAACAACACTGGATAAAGATTTTCAGGTGGCCAAAAAGCTGGCCTATCAATCGATAAACGCATGTTCATTTCCAGGAGAGCAATATAGAAAGGATATCGGTCAATGATTCGTATAGCTCTCTTTGCATCAGGAAGCGGCACAAATGCCCAGAATCTTATCCAGATAAAAGATGAGTTAAAAAACTGCCAGCTTGTTAAGGTCATTACTGATAAAGAAGATGCTGGAATTTTGTCTAAATGTAATGATATGCATTTTCCAATCGAAGTTATAACAAAAAAAACGACAAAACTTGAACACGAAAAAGAAATTTTAAAGTCCTTAAAGGCTGATAATATCGACTGGATACTACTTGCTGGGTACATGAGAATACTCTCTGCCGATTTTATCCATAAGTTTTATGATAAAAATTTAAAACAATCTAAAATCATAAATATTCACCCTTCCCTACTTCCTAAATACCAAGGACTTCAAGCTTTTGAGAGGTGTTTTCACTCGAATGATAAAACAGGTGGTATTACTCTTCACTTTGTTGATTCAGGTGTCGACACTGGAGAGATAATAGACCAACAAAGTTTTTTACGGGAAGAAACCCTAGAAGATTTTATAAAGGCAGGACAAAAAGTTGAACATAAAATCTATCCTGACTTTTTGAGAAGACTAGATAAGTATATTGAAACTAATAACATTAAGGATTTATATCCATGAGAATTGACGTTTATCCCCAAAATTACAAACAGACTATCTTAAATAACAAAGATACTTTAATCGCCAAAGCAAAGTCTTATTGGCTTTATAATCTTCCTGATGGAAGTGAAGACTTTTCCTTTTCTCTACTTGCTGACTCTGTAAGCGAATATGTATTAGGACTAAACTTGAATATTAAAGACATAGATTTTACACATCTTATACAAGTTTCATTTAAACCAGGCGTAACTGATAACAGTGCAAGATCTACTCAATATATTCTTCAAAAAAAATTCAACAACACTCAAATAGAAGTCGCAACAGGAGAACTCTATTTCATAAAAACAAAGTCGGACTTAAATGAATTAAAAGACCTTTTTGGTAATGAACTCATACAAAGAGTTGATATTTATCTAAAGCATGAAGTTTTACAAACAATCCCTTCTCCAAATTTTCCTCAAGTAAAATTAGATACTCATCACCCACAAGTTATCGATTTAAATATTAGTGATGAAGAACTTGTAAAACTTTCAGAAAAGAATTTATGGGCATTAACGTTAGATGAAATGAAATTCATACAAAACTATTATAAAAGAGAAGATATACAACTAAGTAGAACAAATCAAAATCTTCCCAAATGGCCAGTAGATATTGAAATGGAAATTTTGGCCCAAACCTGGTCAGAGCATTGCAAACACAAAATATTTAGTGCAAATATAAAATACAGTGAAGATGCTCATGCTTTTGCAGAGGTTGAAGACAAGAAAATTAATGGAATTTTCAAAACATATATCAAGGATGCTACATCATATATTTCTAATGAATTAAAAAAAGATTGGCTTATATCTGTTTTCACTGACAACGCAGGAATAGTACGTTTTGATGATCATATTGATTATTGTCTTAAAGTTGAAACACATAACTCACCTTCTGCTCTTGATCCTTATGGGGGGGCCCTTACAGGAATCCTAGGAGTCAATCGAGATATTCTCGGCTGTGGTATCGGTGCTAAACCTATCGCCAATACAGATGTACTCTGTTTTGCTCCAAGTGATTATTCTCAAGAAATTTTGGCAAAAATGCCAAAGAAACTAAGACACCCAAAAAGTATACTTAAGGGTGTACATAGAGGAATTGAGGATGGAGGAAATAAAAGTGGTATACCAACTGTTAATGGTGCCATTATGTTTAATGATAACTATGCGGGAAAACCTCTTGTTTATTGTGGTACAGTTGGGGTTTTACCTCAAAAATTAAACAGTAAACCCACATATCTAAAAAATCAAAAACCTGGTGATTATATTGTTATTTGTGGGGGAAGCGTAGGTGCAGATGGAATCCATGGTGCCACATTTAGTTCAATGGAATTAAAAGATGATGCTCCAAGTACCGCTGTACAGATTGGAGACCCTTTTACCCAAAAAAAACTTACCGATTTTCTCTTAATGGCCAGAGATAAAGACCTTTACAATAGCGTTACGGATAACGGAGCAGGTGGATTAAGTAGCTCTGTTGGTGAAATGGCTGAAGTCACAAATGGTGCCTCGATAAATATTAATAAGGTACCACTTAAATACCAAGGACTGAGCCCATATGAAATAGTCATATCTGAAAGTCAAGAAAGGATGACATTTTCAGTTCCTGTAGAAACTTTAGATCAATTTACTAAATTAGCAGAAGAAATGGAGTGTAACCCTGCTATTATAGGAAGCTTTCATGATCAAGGAAGCTTTGATATCTATGCTGATACGAAACTACTTGCATCTCTTGACTTAGGACTAATGCACGATGACCTTCCCCCTATGGAATTAGAAGCACATTTCGATGGCCCAAAATCATTTACTCCATGGCACGAGGAAGCGACAACTTACCACTTTGATAATTTAGAAGAAAAAATTACTAAGCTCATGGGACTTCCAAATATAAAGTCTAAACATCACCTAGTAAAACAATTCGATTCCGAAGTTAAAGCTGCAACTATTACAAAACCATTTATTCAAAAGAAAAACTTTGGCCCTAGTGATGCAGCTGTTATCTGGGGAGGAGCACATGAAGGATCGGAAGACAAAGCGATTTGTATTAGTTCGGGCCTTATCCCTCAAATCAGTCATATTGATACCTACAAGATGACAGAGTTTGCAATCGACGAAGCCTTTAGAAATGCCGTTGCTAGTGGAGCAAATCCTAACTATATAGCTTTTTGTGACAATTATTGCTGGCCTGACCCTATTCCTTCAGAAAAAAACCCCGATGCTAAACATAAACTAGCTCAACTCGTAAGGTCAGGAGAAGCCTTATATAGAACTGCACTTGCTTATGAAGCACCTTTTATAAGTGGAAAAGACTCAATGAAAAATGATTTTATTGGGGCAACTCCAGATGGAAATGAAATAAAAATAAGTGTTCCACCTACATTATTAGTAACGTCTATTGCCAAGGTTGATCATATTGAACATGTAAGAACAACTGATTTCAAAATGGAAAATCATATCGTTTACTATGTGGGACCATCTGACTTCGAAAAAGAATATTATCATTCATTAAATACACAAAGCCTCGAATTACCTAGCTTTAATGCAAAAGATAATTTTCAACGCTATAACAACATTCACAAGCTTATCCAAGATGGTATTTGTGAATCTATTCACGATATTTCTGATGGTGGAATCATCGGTGCAATAATTGAATCGTGCTTTCCTAGTCAACTCGGTTTTAAGTTCAAAGAAAGTTCACTACTGCCTCAAGAAAATCTAGACTACTTTCTTTTTAATGAGCTCCCTGGGGGGTTTATTATTTCAATTAAACCGGAAGATAAAAATACATTTGAATCAATAATCTCTGGAGCAAGAGAGATTGGTTTAACAACAAAAGATTCTACTATAAACATTATAGATACCACAATGAACGTGAATGAACTTTACAAGGTATGGAGTGATTATGAAAGTTAAGGCACTTATTCTAAGTGGAGATGGTATAAACTGCGAAATCGAAACGGCTAAAGCATTTGAGATTGCGGGCGCTGAAGCGACAATCGTTAACCTTGAGTTTTTTTTACATAATGTAAATATTCATGAATATCATATCATGGCATTTCCTGGAGGTTTTAGCTTTGGAGACGAAATTAGATCTGGTAAAATCTTAGCCGAATTAATTTCATTATATAAGTCTGAAGACATCAAGAAATTTATTGCTGATAACAAACCAATCATTGGTATATGTAATGGCTTTCAAATACTTACTCAACTAAAAGTATTTGGTAATGAAATTTCTCTTTGCGAAAACAAATCACATGAATTTATAAATAAATGGGTAACACTTAAACTAAGTAGTGAACAAGATTCATTCTGGTTTAATGAACTTGATGAGATGAATTTCTCTATGCCCGTTCGACATAAAGAAGGAAACCTACAAGGAGATCTCACCAATTGTAAACCTGCGCTTCATTACCTAGAAGACGTAAATGGCTCCATTGACTGCCTTGCTGCTATTACGAATGTAAATGGAAATGTACTAGGTCTTATGCCTCACCCTGAAGCAGCACTTCATCCCTTCTTATTACATGAGAAAAAAGAAAAATTTAAATATAATCGTCAACTTTTTATAAATGCTGTTGACTACGTTAAGGAGACTTTTTTATGAAACGTGCCCTTTTAAGTGTTAGTGATAAAACAAATATTATTCCTCTGGCAGAATTTTTATCAGACAAAAATGTCGAAATTATCTCTACAGGGGGAACTGCTAAGTTACTAGGTGAGAATGGTATTTCTTATACACCTATCTCCGATGTCACAGGTAACCCAGAAGCATTCGGTGGTAGAATGAAAACGATCTCTTTTCAAGTTGAAAGTGCCATTTTATACCGAAGAGATAACCAAGATGACTTAAAGGATGCCAAAAATCTTGGGATTGAGCCAATTGACCTTGTTGTTTGCAATCTCTACCCATTCCAAGAAGTTTCTAAAAAGACGAAAGATGAAGCAACTCTTATAGAAAATATAGATATTGGTGGGCCAACGATGATTAGAGCTGCTGCCAAAAACTTTGATCATGTGACAATACTTACAAGTCCAGCTCAATATGAATCTTTTATGAATAATTTTAATTCACTAGATAAAAAGCTTCGATTTTCCTATGCTATGGAAGCTTTTAAAATGACCGCTGAATATGATCAATTTATTTTCAATACATTAACCGAAGACAGACTATGCGTGGCCACAACAGATGCGACAGAACTTCGATACGGGGAAAACCCTCATCAAAAAGCTTGGATGATTCCTTGGAAAAATACAGGCACTGATAAAACTCTTGCAAATGCTGAAATCATTCAAGGTAAGGCTTTAAGTTATAACAATATGATTGATATGGATGCTGGTTGGAAATGTACCAGTGAATTATCATCCATTTATAATAATTATGTTACAACCATAATTAAACATGCCAATCCTTGTGGAGTTGCAATATCCCAAAGTTCCAACCTAGAAGCTTTAGAAAATGCATGGGCCTGTGATCCAGTTAGTAGTTTCGGTAGTATCATTTCATTTAATACGAAAGTCGATATTGACGTTGCAAACTGGCTTAGTGATAAATTTGTTGAAATCATAATTGCTCCTGAGTTTAGTAGTGAAGCCTTAGAAAAGTTTGCAAAGAAGAAAAACTTAAGACTTGTTTGTACTCCAAATAAGGATTACAAAAATGCTAAAGAACAAGTTGTTAAAAGTATTAATGGAGCACTTCTTGTGCAAGAAGAGGATGAATTTCATCAATATGAATATAAAAATGTAACAAGTAGTAATCTAACTGAAGAGCTGACTCCCCTAAAAAGTTTTGGAATGATTGTAAATAAATACCTTAAGAGTAATTCAATATCACTCGTGGGAACTTCAAATAATTGTTACATCCTTGCTGGTGGAGGAATGGGACAACCCAACAGACTTGATTCTTTAAGACTTCTTGCTGGACCAAGGGCCAAGGCTTTAGGTCATATTATGGAAAACCTACTTCTTATTTCTGATGCATTTTTTCCATTTAGAGATAGTATCGATGCCTGTGCTGAGCTTGGTGTGAAATATATTATTCAACCTGGTGGAAGTATTAGAGACGAAGAAGTCATCACGGCTTGTAACGAGCATGGTATTGCCATGGAGTTCACTTCAGTAAGACATTTTAGACATTAGGATAATATATGAACTATAAAGAAGCCGGCGTTGATGTTGAAAAAGGTGATCTTTTTATCGATCGAATAAAACCTTTTATTAAGGAAACCTATAACGAAAATGTTAAATCAGGAGTTGGAGGTTTTGCAGCTCTTTATGATCAAGGTGATCATTATTTGGCCACAGGCACAGATGGAGTTGGCACTAAGATAAAGCTAGCAATAGAGCTTGGAATTCATCATACTATTGGTGAAGATTTAGTTGCAATGTGTGTGAATGATATTTTATGTACTGGTGCGACACCAATGTTTTTCCTAGATTATTTAGCAACCTCAAAACTGGATATTGATATCCACTCAGAAGTCGTTAAAGGGATTGTTTCTGGCTGTAAAAAAGCTGGTTGTGCTCTTGTTGGAGGAGAAACTGCTGAGATGCCAGGTATGTATGCTGAAGGTGAATATGATCTTGCTGGCTTTGTTGTAGGCAATGTTTTAAAAACTAAAGTTTTAGACGGAGAAAGGATTGAGCCTGGTATGAAGATCTATGGTTTACCATCGACAGGTTTTCACTCTAATGGTTATTCACTCGTTAGAAAGCTTATCGAAAAAGAATCAAAAGAAATTAAAGAACTTGCTCTTACCCCTACCCGTATCTACTCTCAAGAAGTCAAAACTATGATTTCTGATTTTAACATTGCAGGAATGGCCCATATTACAGGAGGCGGTCTTAATAATATTGCGAGAATGAATCCTAATTTTGGGTATGATATTCAAAATCTCCCTGCTGCCCCAGCTTTTATGGAAAAAATTATGCAGGATTCAAAGCTTTCAAACAAAGAGCTTTATACTACTTTTAATATGGGAATTGGATTTGTGTTTGTTTGTCGTGAAAATGAGAATCTAAAAGAAAGTTTTTCTGATTTTATAGAGCTTGGTGAAGTGAGTTCTCATTTTAAAGGTGTGAAAGTTCACAATATTGAAATTTAAAACCCGTTTCTAACCGCCTGACTACGGTGGGGAAATTCCTCCAAGATAGAACTGAT
>CAYFHZ010000117.1:0-8116 GCA_964342535.1 uncultured Bacteriovoracaceae bacterium
AATAATGGGGAGATTTACATGAATTTTTAGGGCAGTTTCTTTTCATGCAGCTTTATGTGCAAGAAGGCAGAAAGTTTAAACTAGTAAGTTATTGAAACGATGAGAAACTTAAATCCCGATTATGATCAAAAGGTAGATGTTTTTCCCCAGCTAAGTCGGTCGGTTAGTAAGTTTACCGTATTTGGGAATAAGGACAAGGGAAGTTAGTATTAAAAAACAACCGATTAGGTTGAGAATAGTTACCGCTTCATTTAAAAATAAATATCCAAATAACGTTGCAAATAAGCTTTCTAGTAGAAAAATCAAACCAACAACATGGGCGGGTATGGTTTTTTGAGCATAAACTTGAATGGAAAAAGCGATATTTGAGGAAAAGAGCGCTAGTATAATAAAGCCAGAAAAGCTTGATGCCGTAGTTAATGTCTCAAAGTTCATGACAGGAAGCTTTGGCACCCCCTCAAAGTAAAAAGCAAATGGAATAGAGATTAAGGCAACAAATAAATTTTGAAGACCATTAAATTCAATGGGATGATAATTATTTGCAATTCTATCAGTAATTAATATATGAAAACTAAAGAATAGAGCGCAGGCCAGTGTCCATACATCACCAATAGTAATTTTATCAAAACTTAAATCACATAATAAAGCCACTCCAAATAAACTTTTAAACAAGAGTAACCAAAAAGCTTTTTGATATCTATATTTATGAAGAATCATTAATGTCATTGGAGTGAAAAAAGCATAGAACGTAGTTATAAAACCACTTTTAGCGGCAGTTGTTGTTTCAAGCCCAATGGTTTGAGTTTGCATTGAGAGATATAAAACAAGTCCAGTTATAAATGGCCATTTATAAAAGCTAAGTTTTCTTTTCTTAAATTTATAGATGAGAAAAGGAGTAATGAGTATTGTGGCGAAAATAAAGCGAAGGGAATTTGACCAATAGGCTCCATAATCTGCAAAGGTCCACTTGGTGGCAATAAATCCTGCCCCCCATATCATTGCTGCAAATGAAAGAAGAAGAGATTTTGTTATCATTAGGGTCTAAATGTTACGTATCTTAAAGTATCACCAAGCCTTAGTTTAAGGGCCGTTGCAACAACTGCTGGAATATGAGCTTCACCATTATCAGTTAAAGCAAGTTTACCAAGACAGCATTTAAATTGAGTTTCTCCAGTTGTTGAAATGATAAAAGTATCACTGGCCGGAAGAGTTTCCGATATTTCTTCAACTTTTAAAACCTTTGATTCTCTATATGTTCTGATCTCTTTTAAATTGGCAGAAAGGACAGGACCTGGTTCAAAAATTCCTACAAGTCCATTGAAGTTAAATCCTTCTTGTTCCAAAATTCTTCTCGCAGGAACAGTATGTTCATGAACTTCAGCAATAACTTCTTGAGCTTCTTTTGGTAGTAAGTCTACCAAAATAGGGTAGTTTGGAAGTAGTTCTTCAATGAATTTCTTAGATTTTAAGGAAAGATAATCTGCCTCTAAAAATTCTATATCCATAAATTTCCTGCCTACGGCATTCCAAAAAGGAGAATGGCCATCGGCATTTACTCTTCCACGCATTTCTGCAATTACAATATCTTCAAAATATCTTTCATTTTCAGCGATAAAAAGAAATCTTGATAAGGATAGAAAACGTCCATTTTGTGAGTTACGAAACTCAGGAGATAAGAAAAGGGAGCAAATTTCTGCTGGCCCTGAATGAATTTTCTCCATATGAAGGCTTTTGACCTCTTTTGAAATATTTAGCATTTTTGAATGCATAGATTCATTTTTTAAGCGGTAAAAGTAATAAGGATCAAATCCACCAATTTTAGAAATAAGCCCACTGACTCCTACAATTTTTCCTGTAAAAAGTTCTTCCATAACAAAAAGATAACTTTCACCATTTGGCCGATCACCACGATGCTCAAAACTTCTTTCTGAAATAAGAATTTTATTCTCAATAATTTTTTGATCTTTAGGTAATGAGGTAAGACCATGCCCAGAGTTTTGTAAAAGCTCCATTAAAGCATCAATATCATTTCCTTTTATAGGTCTAATTATAAACATTATTAGTTAATTTCCTTTAAAGTCTGCTCTATTAGTTTACATACCTCAGTGATATCTTCTTTTGTCACCGCTCCAGCAGGGACCAGAAAACGTACACGAGTAGGAGCTGTTCCAGCGATAAAGCTTAAACATCCATTTTCAAATAATTTGAATGTAAAGTTTTTTGACTTTTCCATATCACCCTTAAATAAGGTCATTCCTACCATGCTTCCTATTCCCCATGGCCCATCAATTTTATCAGGGTATTTATCATGAAGCTTATCCAGCTCAGAAGCAAAATGAGCATGTATTTGCTCAATTTTTCCTTCTTCTCCTAAAAAGTTTTTATGAACAACTGAATTTATAATATAGTAAGCAGCATTGATTGCAGTTGCAGAACTTGTGAAGGTTTGTGAAATAAGACCTGGTTGAGGCTTATGATCACCTCTATAAATAGTCGCACAAATTTGAGCATTCTTTCCAATATTTACCATATCAACATCTTTATCTAGACCAAAATACTGAAAAGCAAACAATTCTTTAGTTCTCATAAAAGTTTGAACTTCATCAACAATAATTGAAACGTTATGTTTTTTACACTCTTCAATAATTGCTTTAAAGTACTCAGTATTTCCAACCCAGTATCCACCTTCTCCTTGAATAAGCTCCATACAAAATGCAGCATATTGACCAGGGTAACGTTGAAAGTATTTCCTTAACATTGATACAGCATTATCAATACTACCTTGGTGATCAGTATGATCATAGAAAGGAATATAATCGACACTTAAGGTTTGAGGAAGTCCTGCTCTATAGACAGCTTTATCTGTAATTTGTGATACTGCTAATGTTCTTCCCATAAAACATTTTTCAAAGGCAAGAACTCGATGAGCAGGCGATTTTTTTTGAAAAACCATTTTTAATGCATTTTCAGCGGCCATAACTCCTGATGAAGTCATAAACAAATGATCAAAACCACCACCATATTTATTCGCTTGATCTAATATCAGCTTAAATAATTTAGGAGAGTCTACGTTTTGTTGTAAATTTCCACTCATTGTCGTGTTAGATACGGCACCATCAATTTGAGCAGCTACGACTCCCGGATGGGAATGTCCAAAATAATGTACACCAATCCCTGTGATAAAATCATACTTAACAGATCCATCGGCCAGCTCAACTAAAGCACCATTTCCAATACCAGATCCAATATAATCATAGAATAGTTTTCCTCCACGATCTTCGGAAAAAGCAGCAAGCATTTTTTCATATTCTTCTTTAAGCTCAGGGTTTCCTGGCTTTACTTTTGTAATTTTGTTTGAGTGATCTGCTAAGACATCGCTAATTAGTTTTTTCGCTTCTTCTAATCTAGGGTCTGCTAGATATTCACTTCCAATTGTGTTGGCCATAATCACCTCTTTTTTTATTTTAGTCTCAATTATACAATAATAGTTGAACTTTAACTTTTCTAGGTGAGGATGAAAATACCTTATAAATTATTTATTTATCTCTTTTTGGTATTAATGGCAGCAATTAGTCTGCCCTTAATGTTATTTTTTCCAATAAAACTTTCAATTCTCATTGGGTTAATTGTTTCATTGATTGGTTGTCTTTTTTCGTTGGGTTTTGCGCAGAGAGAAATGAAAAAGGATACCTTGATCATTACCAGTGGAAAAAAGAAGAAAGAAGTTCCTATGAGTTGGTATGAAAATGAGATAAGAGAGCAGATAAGACTTATGAGATTTCAATTTAAAGAAAGAAGAAACGAGATGGAAGTTTATCAACCAACTGGACTTTACAATGTTTTTGAAACAGAAATTGAGCTAGAAGTGAGTCCTTATATTCTAAAAGTATCTGGCAGTAGACTTTTTATTCGTATTGTTTCTGAAATTGCAGAGATCAAAAGTGAAGGTTCTAATTAAATTCTTTAACTTTAAACATCGTGTGAGCTGAACGAATTTTTATTTTTTGCCACCAGTTTTTATTACCAAATGGTAAATATGTTTTCTTCGTCTTGTTAAGATAAAAATCCACTTGAAAGCTCCATGGAGCATACAATACTTTTCCTCTTCCTAAGATAATTTTAACAACAGTAGAAGCAAGTGCTGAAGATGCTGCGTAGCACCCTGGGTGTATTGAAGGAAGTCTGCCTCCAAAAAGATCTACATCTTCTGAAGAAGCAACATATTTACGATGCATAAGTGTAGGAGACATCCCAAGAAAAAATCGAATAATCTTAGCTTCTACTGTTAATTCATCTCTGTTTAAGTCAAAGTAGGTATTAAAGCTCATTGCTTTAGGTGAAAAGGCCATAAGTGAAGTCCCCATACCAAACGGTCCAGCAGTAATTACATAGACTCCTTTTTTATGAGCAAGTTCATATAATGGTCCTCTTAAGTGACTCGCATATAAATCAAGGCCATCGCATATGACATCAACACCCTCTAGGAAATTATTCATATTTTCTTTATTGATTCCTTCTGGGAATGTTTTAATGATAGAGTTTGGATTTATATCTTGAATTTCAGCCTTTATTGCTTCTGTTTTATCAATTCCAACTGTAGACATTTTTGCACCAAATTGGCGGTTAAAATTTTGTAATTCAAATTGATCTAAATCTGAAATGACAAAATTGGAAAAACCAATTCGTGCTAGACAGTGAGCATGGTGTCCACCAACGCCTCCCATTCCAATAATAGCTACCTTTGCATTTTTGATTTTCTGCTGTTCTGCCTTAGTTACCCATCCTAAATTTCTTATAAAAGCTTGTTCATAATTAAATATTGTCATTTATTGAATCCATTTATCTAGACTATAGTTTAATGTAAGTAGTTTGATAAAAATATTTAATGTCGAATTATGAAAAAAAAAAATCATTTTTAGATTACAAAGAGGTTGAAGAATGAATAAAAGAAAATATTTGATTTCTTTTGTCGGGAGAGTCTTCCAGTATTATTTGATAAATTTCTTTACTCATTTTATTCTGTATATCGTGTATTTTTAATAAAGCTTCTTCTGAGATTGGTGCGACTCTATAAAAAAATCTTGCCTTGTTTTCAGAGGATGATAGTTTAGGAAAAGACTCTTTATAGATATGCTCATAGAGATGAACTCCCATATTTCTCATTTGAGATGGTATCGTATTTTCAAATACTATGAATTCATATTGATCATTTTTTTTGATAAGAATTTCATCTTTTATCAGCTTTTTAATCAATTTAGTAATTTCACTCGTTTCAATTTGGAGCTTTGTAGAAATTTTTTTAATTTTCTCTTCTTCACTAGGAGCTTCACGAACTTCACTTAAATATATTGTGGCAGTAAAATGAGCAAAATAGTGAAGTTTATTTAAGTAATGTCTGAATCTTTTTATTTTTTCACTTGATGCTAATGTAGAGTCAATCGCATGATAATTTTTAAAATTCAATTGATGATAAAAGCGATAGAGTAGCTTAGAGCGTATATCGAGAACTTTAAAAAAATCGACTAAAAGTATGTCTTTTTTTTGGTTTTTTAATCTCCACCATTTTGAATCAGAGAAACCCGTTTCATTAAGAAATGTTGTTAGATCATAGGGAAAATGTTTTTCAATAATTAAAATCGTATCATTTTGTAAATTACCAATTTGGTTTATAAGAAATGAATCTTTTATCAATTGATAAAAATCAATATTAAGAAAGTTTAAAATTTCAACAAATTCGCGAAGTAAAATATTTTTGTAGCCAGCCTCCCATTTGTAATAAGCGTTTGATTTAATACCGAGATTTATGGCCATTTCTTTTTGAGTGTAATCACCTCTAAGTAATTTTAATAATTTGAAGATATTTTGCTTATACATTTGAAGGTGAGTATCACTTTTCAAATGTAAATGACAATACTAGTCGTTTGTTTTTGATAATACGAAGCTTCTTAGTTAAATTTACATTTATGCCTATCTATGCTAATTTTCCCAACTTAATTATAATGATTATTAATACTTAGCTATTAAAAAAAGGTTTCAATATGAAAGTTGCAAAACTGCACTCTGTGGAAAAAACTTCAAAAAAACAATTATTAGATTGGTATCGTTTACTCGTTCTAGGAAGAATGGTTGATGAAAGAGCTCCAAATTATTTAAAGCAAGCTCTTGGTTGGTCTTATCATGCACCTTATGCTGGCCATGATGCAATTCAATTAGCAATTGGACAGGTATTTGATAAGGAAACTGATCACTTATTTCCTTACTATAGAGATATGCAAACAGCCCTAAGTGCAGGGTGTACAGCTGAAGAACTTATCTTGAATGGACTTTCAAAAGCGGATGATTTGGCCTCTGGCGGACGACACATGTCTAATCACTTTGCAAAACCAGAGTGGAATATTCATAATGTTTCGTCTTGTACTGGAAATCATACGTTACATGCAGTTGGTTGTGCTAGAGGTATGAAGCGATATGATCACAAAGGAGTGGCCATTTCTTCACAAGGTGAATCTTCAACAAGTGAAGGTTATTGTTATGAAGCAATAAATGGTGCCTCTAATGAAAAGCTACCTGTAGTTTTTGTTTTTCAAGATAATGGGTATGGAATCTCAGTTCCGAAAAGAGATCAAACCGCAAATGAGTTTGCAGCTGATAACTTTACAGGTTTTAAGAATTTACAAATTATACACTGTGACGGAAAAGATGTTTTTGATTCGATGAATGCTATGACAGCTGCCAAAAAACATGCCATAGAAAAATCAGAACCTGTTATTGTACATGCTCACTGTGTACGAATTGGAAACCATTCTAATTCTGATAAACATGAATGGTATCGAGATGAAAAAGAAAGAGAAGAAGCAAAAGCACAAGATCCTCTTCCTAAATATAAAGAAATTCTTTTACAGGCAGGAATCAAAGAGAAAGAATTAGAGAAAATTGAAGTGGAATGTAAAGATGAATTAATGGCCGCTCATAAAGCAGCTGTAAAAGCACCTCATCCTTCAGCTGATTCAATTTACGATTTTCTTTATGCTGAGGCTTATCCAGGAGATAAGTATGGTGATGGTACTCACTCTGAAGATGGAGAAGAGATAAAATTTATTACGGCCCTTAATGAAACTTTAAAAGCAGAATTTAGACATAATCCTCATACATATATTTGGGGACAAGATATGGCCAATAAAGAAAAAGGTGGAATCTTTAATGTCTCGAAAGGTATGCAACAAGAGTTTGGTATTGAAAGAGTTTTCAATGGACCTATCGCTGAAGATTATATTTTAGGTACAGCTAATGGTATGTCACGCTTTAGAGATGATATTAGAATTGTTGTTGAAGGAGCTGAGTTTGCTGATTATTTTTGGCCAGCGATGGAGCAGTACTTAGAATGTTCACATGATTACTGGAGAAGTAATGGAGCCTTTGCTCCAAATGTAACTATTAGACTTGCTTCTGGTGGATATATTGGAGGGGGACTTTATCACTCACAAAACCTAGAAGGAAATATCGCAGGTATTCCAGGTATTAGAGTTGTATGCCCTTCATTTGCTGATGATGCAGCAGGGTTACTTAGAACATCGATGAGATCAAATGGGCCAACTCTTTATCTAGAGCCCAAATCTCTATATAACTCTAAAGAAGCGATGAGTGTTGTTCCTGATGACTTTGAAGTACCTTTTGGAAAAGCTAGAACGAGAAGAGAAGGATCTGATCTTTCAATTATTACTTATGGTAATACGACTCATTTTTGTTTAGCTGTTGCTGAAAAATTGTCTGAAGAAGGTCATAATATTGAAGTTGTAGATTTAAGATCTCTTGTTCCAATGGATGAACAAGCTATTATTGATACTGTTACTAAAACCCATAGATGTCTTGTAGTACATGAAGATAAAGTCTTCGGTGGTTTTGGTGGTGAAATCGTGGCATTTATAAATGAAAATTGCTTTGAGCAGTTAGATGCTCCGGTTAGAAGAGTTGGTTCTACTAATACTCCAGTCGGATTTAATCGTATTTTAGAAAAAGCAATATTACCAAATGCAGATAAAATAGAACAAGCAATCAGAGATATGTTAGCTTACTAAGTTATTGGCCCAGTTTTCTGGGCCATTTTTTTATAAAGTAA
>CAYFHZ010000118.1:0-8066 GCA_964342535.1 uncultured Bacteriovoracaceae bacterium
AAAGATTAATTCTGCAAGTAAAACAGATTTTTGTAATTAAAGGAAGTAATAGTGATCTTAGTTGGAAATGAAAAATTTCATGAAGAAATTAAAGGTTTTGTATCTCAATTTCAGTTTCAAAAAATGAGTTTAGATGTTTTTGAAATTGCTCAAGTCGAGTTTAGACAAGTCATTATTTTAAGTTCTAAAGTTTTAGAAGTGATGACTAAAGAAGTGAAATATAAGTTAGAGAGAGCTCCCATTATAATGATATATAATGATACGGGTAGAGAACTTCCTTTTTGTAGTGATAACTTTGTATTTGAATTCTCCTCGAAGTCAAATATGAAAATTGTCCAAAATCAAATTACTTTATGGGATAAGCAATTACAACAATATGAATTTATGCGTTCCCATTTTGTGAGTCTCCAACAAGAAATCATAACTATGAGCGAAAAAATGAATGGTCAGCTTGGGAGAATCAAAAAAATATATGAAATTCAAACTCCTTTAAGAAAATTAAAATCAAAAGGAGTTGAAATTGTAAGTAAGTATTCTGTGGGGGAAGATCGCTCATCAGAATATTTTGATTTTCATAAAAGTGATAATAAAATTTCCATTTTTATGACTAAAACAAACTCTTATTTAGCTTCTGCTCTAATGATGAAAATTTTTCAAGAAGAAAAAGATCAAGGGCTGTTTGGCGAAAAAAAACAATTACTCTTTTTAAAAACACTTCGAGAAGAAGTAAATGAGCTTTTAGCAAGTGATGATATTAAAACCCAAATTTTGATTGCTGAGTTGGACTTATCAACCTTTAATATTAAAGGTTTTAATCTTGGAAGTTTTCGCTTTGTAAGTTCTCATCATAATGAATTTGAAACAAGACATTTAAACCTCAACTCTGAATTTGATTCATCATTATTTGAGATTCAGTTAAATCGTTCAGAAAGATTACTCATTCATTCTCAGGGTTTTGAGCGTTCTTGGTCTCAAAAAAATAACACAGGTCTAATAGAAGACATATTAACGGATAAAAAATTAAACTCTCAAGAAATATTGGATGAGTTGTTTTTTAAAGTAAAGCAAGGCCGTCAAAATAGTTTTACAGATTATGATTGTTCAGTCATTTATGTGGAGGTTTCAAAAAATGCTATCCTTAAAATATAGTAGTTATATCTTTTTACTCCTTTTTTCTTTTCAGGGATATTCTCAGGTTTTCACAGGAGCAGAATGCTTAAAAGCAGACTATACTTATGACATTATTAATGAAAACTATTTCTTTGGACTTATAAAGGAAAGATTACTTATAAGTAAAAATAAGTGTCAATTAAAGCTAGAATATAAAAAAGTATTAACAAAAGAATGGAATATTGATGTTTGTCGTGAACCGATTCATATGAAAATTGTAGAATACGGAAAAGAAACGATTTATAAGAGATCAAAAACTTGCGAAGCTAAAGATCAAACAGAATTTTGTCAAGAATTGAACTCACTTTTGAAAGATGTTTTAGATTTTGGTTTAATGTATGCAGAAGGGAGCCGTGAAGCTCTAACGACTAAGCATGGTATGACATACTGTCTTTCTCTACTCGCCAAAAAATATTTAGCCCAAGGTTATGTTTATTCATTGTCAAAAAATTCACCATTGCTCTTTGAAGATGAAGTTCCTAGAGCTACAGACTCTGAAAGTATAGAGGTACAAAGTAAGGTGCAATTACCTTCAATAGAGACTCTGGCAGAACCTGTGGATAAAATCGAAGATCAAAGTGAGGTCCCTTATGTTGAAGACAGCACTGACGCTCCGGACGAAAAACGTTTCTAGTCTATGTAATTTCTATCTACCTGTTTGATTCAAATTCAATCAGGATATAAACTTATTCTTATGAATAAATTACTACCATTCGTATTATTAACCTGTACTACTGCTACCACTTTAGCAGATTCTCTTGTTCATCCTAGATATGAACGAATAAAAGCATTGAGAGAAAAGATAAATGTTAATTATGACCAAGGTGAATTTTCTCCTTTTACTACTGATGGTTGCTCAATGTATCCAGATCAAAACTATTTTCCAGGTCAGGAGCATAAGTGGATTCACTGCTGTATTGCACATGATATCGCCTATTGGATTGGTGGAACAGCTGATCAGCGAGAAGTTGCCGATACTGAACTGAAAAATTGTGTTACTCAGGCCACAAATAAATATCATGGAAAAATGATGTATCTGGGCGTTAAGGTTGGAGGAGTACCAGGTACTGGGCTTCCTTGGGCATGGGGTTATGGATGGCAAAATTTTAAAAAATATTCTCCATTGTCTGAACAAAACATTGAGGAAATTAGGCAAAATACTTCAAATGTAATGGAGATTATAGAAGTTTTACCCTCAAAACTTGTTTGCGCTGGTTTATCAATTGATGAAAAAATCTACATTCAATCTATCCTTAAATATAAGCTTAATGAGCTATCTATAAGTAATTAATACTATCTCGTAAAATATAAAATTTATAGACCAATGATGCATATAGCCATGATCTGTGGTATGTATCTTAAGCAAATTATTAAATATTATTCAAACGACGTTATTGGGTATTTATGTGTAAAAATAAGCTTAAGCATATTGTTATAATTGGACTTCTTGTAAATTTATCTCAAGCCTATAGTAATTCATGTGAAGAAATAGAAGTAGGCGCCTTAGGAAAAAGTCATTGGAGCTCATCAGCAACAGATGGTATTAAAGGTGAGCTTGTTAATCAGATTACAAAAAATGATGACCTATTTGATAAAATTTCACCAGAAGTTCAATTTGATTTAACTGATTTTTTAGAATTTACCTTACAGATTGATAGACAAGTTCAAAAA
Organism: uncultured Bacteriovoracaceae bacterium; assembly: GCA_964342535.1. Lineage (GTDB taxonomy): Bacteria > Bdellovibrionota > Bacteriovoracia > Bacteriovoracales > Bacteriovoracaceae. Next base: position 2,842 of record CAYFHZ010000118.1, read on the forward strand.
AACTTACCTTTACCTATATCTGGGCGTATAGGCCCAAATGATCTATTTTCTTATAAAGTTAATAACCAATTATTACTAGAGCTTAAAGCAAAGGTCGATGGAGAGTTCTTTTTTTCAGAAGGAAATGCTGGAACTCAGCTAACAATGTCTTCTTCTTATATCCCAGGTCAAGAAGATTCAACTTGTGAAACGCTTATGCGACTTATTGATAGTCAAACAGAAGAGGGACAGAATTTGATTAATAGTGCATGTGAGCCTAGAAAGAAAGGTAAATGGACAAGATATTATGAAAAAACAGTTAATTTCTTTTCAGGTCTTTTAGGAAGGGGATTGAAGTCACTTTCAGACTCAGAAAAAAATAGATTATATGCTGAAGATCCTTTAGCTGGTTTAAAAGTACATAGTCATTTAGGTCTTCCTTTAAAAGAGGAGATTTTCTACGCCAATAATGGTGACCTGGCCATTCATGATATTGTTGAACATACAACCTATTTTGGACTAAAGCCAATAGGATTACAACTGCCCCTTACAGGAGAAATTACTCCTAAGTATTATAGGTACCGCCGAGCATTCAGAACAACTGCATTTAAAAAACTATATGGAAATAAATTGCTTGTTGAAATAGAAGATACTGTTTTGAAGGGAAACCAATTAGAACTTTACCGACTAAGACCTAAAATTCTTAAAATTATAAAGCTAAACTTCGGTTCATCTCAAATTAGTAATTTTGATAAGGAAAGTTTGTTACAAAGATTTGAAATTGATCTTAATAAACTTGAAGGAAGGGAATTTTTACAAAATATTATAAGTTCTCTTTATAGACCAAATATTAATTTAAATTTTAACTCCATGATTATTGATTTCTCGGAGTATAAAAGAGCAGTCCAGGCGGATGAGCCGATATACAAAGATGGTCATGGTGAAGATAAAAATTTTAACTTTAAGTTTTTTAATCTTTTTGGTGGAAATTCAAGAGATTATTCACTTTCTGATAATATTAAATTTGAGAGTAAAGAATTTTCTGATGATGAAAAATATCTTCAAGAGAAATTTTATAATCGCATCAATTTAAATTTAGGAATATTTGAGATTGATAAAGCCGATAGTAATTATGAGTGTCGTCTAAAGCTATTGAAAAATAATACGGTTAAATCAAATCATAGTTTAGCGATGTTCTCTGAATGTACTTATCAAAATGCATATACGACAGATGACATTAAAAATAGAGTTTCTAATTTTCTCAATCTATCACTGAACGGTGGCCTTCATAAGAGTGATTCAGATAAAATTAAAAACTTAAAGTTTTCTAAGAAAACTAAGTTAAATACGTATTTGAAATTGAGTTTTAATAAAGATCATATTGAAACGATTGCCAAAGCTACAAACGATGAAATTTATAATGAATTAAGTTCTATCTTTTTTGGAAATAAAATCGGAAATGTTCTTGCTCATAAATACCACGATCTTTGGAATCGTTTAAAACCGAGGAATGGCCCTAGAACTACCCAACGTGAAAAAACGGTGACATTAAACTATAAATTTAAAAAATGTGAATCAGCTTTAGCTCGTGTTGGGATTATAGATAAAAATGAAGAAGTAAATTTTCAAGGCTCTCTCATTTCCAATCAAAAAAACTTAGATGGAAATTATTCAAGTTGTTATCGATACTACCAAACAGCAAAAGATGTTGTCGCTATATTTGAAAGAATTAGAGAAGGAGTTGAGTTAAAAAATAGTTATGAGTCTTTCGTTGATTTAGGAGTAAGCCTAGAAAGAATGGGGCTCATACATGGCCTACTTGTAAGATTGGCCGGGGGAATAAAGGAAGAAAATGTTAGATATACTTACATCATAACATCACCTAAACTTGATAGTGTTATAGGAAGAACGAATGGTAAGCACTATACGATAGAAGAAAGTGGCTTAGGTAAGGAGTTAACTACGCAATTAACTGCAGAATATTTTCCTCGTGTTAATGATTTACGTTTTACAGTAAACACCTGTGATCCAAATATTATCTGGGGACATTTTAAGTTAAAATATATGGTAGAGGATAGATCAAAGATTTATGCTACATTTGATTTAAGAAACTATTCAACATTTGCTGATGAGGAAGTTGGTATTGTAAGAGTGCCCCTTTCAGAAGCGATTAAAGATGTACAGGGAGAGTATCATGTACCTCTTTATTTTGAAGGTGCCATGATGTCCGGAGAATCTCATGATATCTTTTTTAGTTTAAGAAATAAAACAAAATTAAGACTGACTAATGAGTTTAAAGTTTACTTACAAGCTTTAGAAACTGAAGAAGCGCTTTAAAACGCTTCTTCGATATCTTGTATTAAATCATCGACATTTTCAACCCCAACGCTGAGACGAATAAGGTTATCGTGGATACCAAGTTCTTCTCTAATTTTTTTAGGGACTGAGGCGTGAGTCATAATAGCCGGATGCTCAATAAGTGATTCTACACCTCCCAAACTTTCGGCCAAAGCAAAAAGTTTTACTTTTTCTAGGAACCTTTTAGATTCTTTTAGACCACCTTTTATAAAAAAAGTGATCATTCCGCCATATCCATGCATTTGTTTTTTTGCAATTTTATGTTGAGGGTGGGATTTAAGCCCTGGATAGATAACGCTTTCAACTTTAGGATGACCTTCTAAGTATTTTGCGATTTTCATTGCATTTTTTTGATGTGCTTCCATACGTATGGCCAACGTTTTTATCCCCCTTAACACAAGCCATGAGTCAAATGGTGATTGGCTAGGTCCAATAGAGTTTTGAAGAGTCCAAACCTTGTCATAAAACTTTTTATGACTAGTCATCATACATCCACCGACAACATCAGAGTGGCCATTAATATATTTTGTCATTGAATGAACAACAACATCAGCTCCAAGTTCTAATGGTCTTTGAAAGTAAGGACTCATAAATGTATTATCTACAAACACCATGACATTATATTTTTTAGCAATAGTTGCTATTTTTTGAATATCAGATATTTTTAGCATTGGGTTGGTAGGAGTTTCTAGCCAAATAGCGGCAGGTTTTTCTTTAAGTTTAGCTTCTACTGATTTTAGGTCTGTTGTATCTATGAATTCATAGTTATGAACCTCATTAAAAACGGTGGTAAATAATCTGTAAGTCCCACCATAAACATCATCACCACAGATGATTTTTGAACCAGGTTTTAAAGCATGCATAATAAGGGACATACATGATAAACCAGAAGCTGTTACAAGAGCATATTTGGCCCCTTCAAGGGATGCTAGATTGGTCTCAAGTCTTGTTCTTGTTGGGTTATGTGATCTTGAATATTCATACCCTAAATGTTTGCCAGGACTCTTTTGTACATATGTAGAGGTTTGGAAAATAGGTGGCATGATAGCGCCAGTTTCTTTGTCTGGCTCTCCTCCAGCGTGAATTACTTTTGTTGCAATATGTAGATTCTTTTTCATTATATAAGTCTCCCATTTTCTTTAATTGTATCAAGGATAATTTTATCAAGCTCATCTTGAGTATCATCAACCTTATAATTATGTGACTTCATCCATTCGTCATTATAGATTTTTCCAGCATAACGGTTTCCAGAGTCGACCATTATGGTTAATATCTTTTCAGGTTTCTCAAGCTTTTCTGCATATCTGATAGCTCCTACAACTGCAGAACCACATGAGCCACCAGCATAAATACCTTCTTCTTTTAAAAGCCTTCTCGTCATTTGAAATGATTCTTCATCTTCAACTATAACAAAATCATCAATGATATCGAAATGAACGTTCTCTGGAAGAAAGTCTTCACCTATACCTTCTAAAACGTATGAATGAGGGACGCCCATTTCTCCAGTTTTTTTATAGTGAGCTAAGATTGAACCAACACAGTCGACACCTACTACATTCATAGTAGATTTTTGTTCCTTTAAATATTTTCCAATACCTGAAATGGTTCCACCTGTTCCAACCGAGGCCATAAAGGTATCGAATTCACAATTTGTTTGCGAAGCGATCTCTGGCCCAGTTTGAGTATAATGACATAAAGTATTGGCCTCATTTGCATATTGGTTGAGAACATATGCATTTGGTAGACTTGCAAGAGAAGCAGCAACAGAGTAATAGCTTCTTGGATCTTCAGGCTCTACATCAGTAGGACATACAATGACTTTAGCACCAAAAGCTTTTAAATTATCAATTTTTTCTTTTGATTGTTTGTCTGCCATTACAAAAACGCATTTATAGCCATAAGTATTAGCGAAAAGGGCAACTCCTACACCTGTATTTCCAGATGTACATTCTACGATTGTTCCACCTGGTTTAAGATTTCCCTTTCTTACAGCTTCCTGACACATAAAAACACCCATACGGTCTTTTATCGACCCTCCTGGATTCATGTATTCTAGCTTTACATATATTTCAGAATCAATATGTTTTGCTACTGAGTTAAGCTTAATAATGGGAGTGTTTCCAATAGCTGAAAGAATGTTTGAGTTCTTAAATTTATCCATTTATATATCTCCTTAAATTTGTTTCCATTGCTGTCCCAACTCTTTTACGTGCTCAAGAGGGGATATATGATAGATTTCTGGAAATTCAAAAATATTATCAAAATGCTCTTTTAGATGTTTTTTTAATTCTTGTTCTCTCACCAAAAGTGACTGCTTGAGTGTATTTTCTTTTGAGTTTGAAGAGGGATTCCAATTGTGTAAAAGACCTTCATGACACTTGTTAAGAAGTACTATTGTCTTGTTTGTGAGAACATCTTGAACATGTTCTTTGATTTCAAGTGCCTCTGCTAGTTTATTATGTTCAACACTTGTGACAAGGTACCAATTTGATTTAGCATGGTCTTTTAAAATATTTTGTAATTCAAGTGCATCCATAAAACTTGCTTTAGTAGTATAAATGGCCAAAACAGCATCTACAAAGTCATGAATGAAATTCTCTCCAGTAACTTTTTGTAGGTAGCTTAGTAACTTTTTGACACCCACAGATACTACGGAATTAAAAATTTTTTTTCCAAAACTTAAAGATGCATTTTGATCTACTTTACGTCCAAGGTATTGAAAGATTTCAATAAAAGATTGATCGAAAAAAAGTTTAATACGATTTATACTGTCAAGAAAGTCAATAAAGTGAGAACCAGGAGGGGTATCGAGTACTATGACATCGTAAAAATTTCTTTTGTACTGCAAGTTAAGTTCGACAATGGCCAAAATTTCATTAAGCCCACCA
>CAYFHZ010000119.1:0-8028 GCA_964342535.1 uncultured Bacteriovoracaceae bacterium
AGTTAATGAGTTCTATTTGTCTTTTACTTACTTCAAGAAAAAAATCTAAATAATTCAATCCTGGATAGAGTTTTTTTATACTATAATCTGCAAGAGTTTTTAAACCTGTAAAGTCACCTTGATGAAAAAAATATTCAAATGTACCAATTCTAATATGTGACTTGGCCGTTCTAATAAGATTGGCAGCTGGAAGATACTCTTCACGGTAAGCATCTTCTCCTGTTAGACAAACTGAAAGAGTTTGCGCTGTTTTAATATTAAGATTATTGAGTGCCATGCTCATTATATACTCTCGTAAGGCAGGGCCAAGAGGGGAGAGACCATCTCCACCGCGAGAATACATTGTGGGTCCTGAGCCTTTAAGATGAAGTTCTATTCCATCTCTTTCACCTAGCAATATTGCTCTACCATCTCCCAGCCTTGGGTTAAAATGTCCAAATTGGTGACCAGCATAGACCATTGCAATGGGTGAATCACTAAAGTATAAAATTTTACCAGATAAAATATGATCTAGTTCTTTATGATTCATAAGTTCAGGAGCTAATTTATTCAATAGCTCTTTGTTAAGTAGCATAAGCTTTGGATGATCATTATGTGATGGTGAGATTCTTTGGTAAAAATTTTCTCCAAGGTCTGTATACATTGTTACCCTCATTTCTTATTATATATCAGTTTATTAATTAAGCTTTTTTCAGGGTGCTTTTTATGGGTAATGGCCCATAATGAAATTTTTTGTTTCTCAAGTTCACCCAAAATCTTTAGTTCTTTATGTTTTACTTCGTCTTGCACTTCACATAAAGGAAAAAAACCTAAGAAATTAGACTTTTTTATAATCTCTTTTGCTAGTGAGCTATCTGAAAATTCACCATGTGTTTGAGCTTGAATACCAGCTTCGTATAAGAAATCATTAATTTTATCTGCGAGCATAGTTGCCTGAGGGTAAGTAATTATTTCTTTTGTATTTAAAGCATCTGGAAATTTAAGTTTTTGCTTTGTTCTTGCAGATGAGACACAGACTATTTTTTCTGTGAATATTCTTTTTCCATGTAGAATTTTGCTTCTGCCTGAGTAAGGAGAGTCACAAAGAATGAGGTCTAATTCTTGATTCTGGGTTTCTTCTATTAAGAGGTCTAACTCTTTTTGAAATACCTGAAGTCGAATATGGGAGCTAGCAAGTAATGGACGGATAAAGTTTAGAGTCATTTGGACCGGAATCCAAGGAACGACTCCTATTTTTATAATTTTTAAGGAATTATCTTTGGGTTGTTTTAATTGATGAATCATTTCTTCAGAGTTTCTAAAGATTTTCATCGCATAACTCTTTACCTTAGCTCCACACTCATTTAAAACAAGTCTTCGACCTTTTCTGTCGAATAAATTTTCACCAAGATCATCTTCCAATTGCTTGAGTTGCTTGCTGAGTGCTGGTTGGCTTATATGAAGCTTTTTTGAAGCTTTAACAATACTTCCTTCTTGAGTAATCGTTAAGAAATAATATAAATGATTAAAATTAATTTTATACATGTGAAATCCTATATATATAAATGGTTATGTATATATGTCATTATATATCATTTAATATATTTGTAAAAAAGCGATAATACTAATGTTCCTTGAGAACAAAATTTAAAATTAAAGGAGTGATTATGAATACAATGAAAGTTAATGTTAGAGATTTGGATATGAAAGCACGTGATATTAGGTTGTCGGGAAGTATTCCAGGAGTTCTGTATGGTGCTCATATTGACTCTATACCAGTTCAGGTTGAAAAACATTATTTACATAAAAAAATACATGAACACGGTGAGATTTTTAAGGTTAAGACAGCAAAAGGAATGGTCAGTGTTAAGTTTGAAGATGTTCAACTAGACCCAGTATCACACGAGATTGTGCATTTTTCTCTGCTTGAACTACCTAAAGGTGAAGAGTGTCATATGGAAATTCCACTTGAATTCATTGGCGAATCTAGAGGTGTTAAAGAGGGAGGGGTTTTCCTAGCACTTAAAGATAAGATAGAGGTTTCAGGTATTCCTAGTAAAATGCCAGATTCTTTCACAGTAGATATAACAACACTTGAAATCGGAGATAAAATTGAAGCTACTGATATTAAATTGGGAAAATATTTACACCTTATGCATTCAGATGATGTTGTTGCTGTTTGTACTCCACCTAAGAAACAAGAAAGTACTGAAGACACTACCTCTGAGGAGTTAAGTACAAGTGTAGCATAAGATCTAGTTTTGAGGTAGGCGAGAATAATTCACAAACATAAAGGAGTTGTTTATGAACTATCAACCAAATAATACTAGTAAAACAAAATTAATGAATCTTGATCAATTTATTAAGCCCAATATTGTTGCTATTGGGCCACTATCTTTTTATAAAAAACTAATTACTAAAAAAGAGTATTTCAATTTAGATATTATATTTGACTCTAATTTGGATATTCTCACTAAGGTTAATCAAGATACTGTGGCGATTTTACTTGATGAATCTTCTCTTGGGGATAATATTGAAAATAAGCTTACTAATATTTGTAAAGAATATTCTGCACAAGCTGTATTTTTACTTACGTCTAAAATGAAAAACCCTAAGTTTTATCGGTATCTTTATGAAAAAGGAGTACATGGGGTTTTTGAATGGAGTAATGATGCAGAAATATTTTTAGAACTCTTGGTTGAATCTTTAAAGCCCCATCCACATGCACATGGTCGCACTCGAAGTGATGATAGACTCGCTGAGTTTGTAAAATCTCATTTACTAACTGAAGGACAGGGGTATTCAAATATTGATGTGAGGGCCTTCAACGGTCATATCTTTTTAGATGGACATGTGACCACCTTAGCACAAAAAGATGAAGTCAAAACTATTTGTGAACATGCTCCAGGTGTCCATTATACTAATAATAGAAATGTTTTTGTTTATGATCCATTTCCCGTAAATGATCACTTAATGAAAATGAAAATCACAAAAATGACAAAGTCATTTGAAGATAAATTTAAGGCCAAGATTATTCTTAAATTTAAAGATGGCCATTTGCAATTATTTGGACGTATTAATGATGAGGCGTCTAGAACATCCATATTAGACGAGTTAAAAAAAATATCTGGAATTTTTTCAATTGAAGACAAAATGAAAATTCGTAACCCCCATGCCCGAAAAATGAAACAACTGAGTTATAAACATGTTGAAAATGTTGTAAAAAAAATATTTTCCGGTGTAAAGGCCATTAAAATTTGGGTAAATGGAAATGATGAAAATGAAATTATTGTTTCTGGTGAAATATATAATGAAGTGGATAAAGGTTTAATTGAACATTTCCTTAAACAAAAACTCCATGTAAATAGAATTACAAATAAACTACGCTATGTGCCAAATGCCTAATTTGGTGCATCCCCCTCTTTTTTAAGATTTGGTGAAGATGCTAGTCATCTTCACTTTATTTTGCTTAAATTTTTTTATGAAATTTATATTTAAATTATTTGCGTTTATAGTATTGCCGGTTTTTGCTCAAATAGAGTTTAAATACGATCATATAACTAATTTAGATACTAGTATCTTGAATGAGGTTTCAGGTATACAAACATCAATTAAAATAGGGAATAGACTTTATTATATTAATGACTCTGGTGATAGTGCTCAGTTATATTATACTGAGAATAATAACTTCTCTGTGAAGTCTATTGCTCTTGAAAATGTCAAATTTACAGATACCGAGGACTTGACCATTCTTCAGAATGGATGCAATGGTGTTGATTGTATTATTATTGGAGATATAGGCAATAATAAATTTGATAGAGACACTTTGACTCTTTATTTTGTTCAAGAAAAGAAATATTTTGGCAAAAGAGTAGCTCCTTATCACATATTAGAGATTCGTTTTCACAGTAATAATTTTAATCTAGAGGCAATGGCCATTGAACCAAAGACCAAGGATTTATATTTTCTATCTAAAAAAAGTAAAGAGAATGATGTTATAGGAATTTCTCAACTTTTTAGGATTAAATATAAGGATTTATTCTCACATAATCCTATAACTTTAGAGTTTGTTGATGATATTGATTTCAGAGAGCTTTTGAGCATAAAAGGAAAAAAAGAAAGAGTTACAAGTATGGATTTTTCTTCTTTTGGAAAACTTTCAATACTTACATCAAAACAAATTTTACTTGCAGACTATCAAATAAAATCTAAAAAAATTTATATAGATTCATTTACAGTTCTCAATGTACCAACTCTAAAGAAACAAGAAGCAATAAGCTTTATACCAAAATCCTTTGATTTCTTTTATACTACAGAAAGTAAGAAGTCAGATGCTCCGTTATATAAAGTAGACATTCATTAATTTCAATATCAATTTCGTATAATCCGAATTTAGGGGACTATTCCTTTAAATCAACTCCTGTTACTGGTTTAATAAGAGATAAGAAAGGAGAGTACAATGAAATTACATTCGGGTGATTTACTAGCTGGTACTCAATTTAGCGCCGGCCGTTATCTTGAAAAAGTAGAAATGAAGGGAGCAGATTTTTTCAAAATTGAAGATATTAATAATCGTGCCATTCATTATATATCAGTTAGTGATCTAAAAAAAATGAGAAAATTACCATCTAAAAAAACAGTTTTAGATTATTTAAAAATTCTAACAGGTAAGAAGCTTATTGATGTCGAGGCAAGTGGTCTGACCAGATATCAACACTTAAAAAATAAGGCCAAAAGTGCAAGTTTTAAGCAGCTAGTAGAGTGTTTACATGATTTACATCTACTACGTACATCAAAACAAGCATCTACAAGTGAAGTTAAGCTGTATAATTCAACCAAGAAAAAACTTTTTGAAGAAGTATCAATTGTTCTTGGGCAACCATTAGAAGAATTAGAAGCAGCGTATTTATAGAGAGGAGAGAGAGATATGGATGAAATACTCACGCTAGAGTTAGAGAGAGAAGAAAAGTTACACAGTGTCCCTGCGTCACAAAGACCTGAAAATAATGATTGTGATCAACTCGATAAACTAAGTCCGCTAGCATTTGTACGTTACGGAATATATTGTAATGATGGACTTTCAACTTTATAAGTTACCGAAATTTAGAGATACTTTTCATATTCAAGGAGATCATGTATTCTCCTTGAATGAAAAAATTGAAAGATATTAATTGGAACCACCTTTACTGTTTTTATGAAGTTGGTCGGTCCCAATCACTAAAAGAAGGTGCTAGGTCTATGGGGATAGCTCCCTCGACTCTAAGCGCACAACTTAAAAGTTTAGAAGAAAATTTTAAAACACAGCTTTTTCACCGAAGTTCCAAAGGTCTGAATTTAACATCTGAAGGAGAGGTTTTGTTTGAAAGAACAAGACTAATTTTTGAAGAAGGAAATAAAATACTTGAACAGTATTCTGAAGATGCGATGGGTGGATATCCCGTTTCTATCGGTATAGAAGATACGATAACATATGATCTTGCCAGCGAGTTTGCATCTCAGTACTGGGACCTTTATACAAGCTTTGGAATTGTTAATACTCTAAGACAAACTGATTATGAATCAATAATTGAAAGTTTACAAAGAGGACTTATTGATTGGGGAATAAGCTTACAACGCCCTAAGAATAAGCAGTTTTCATATGCACAAATTGGTAGCTTTGAAATTGTTTATTCTTGTGCAACTGAGCTCTATGATAAATTTAAAAACGAAAAAGATATTCTTGTTGATATTCCTTTTGCTCTTAGTAATTCAGATGAAACAATGAATAGGGCAATTTTGAAGCATCTAAGAAAGTTAGGAGTCACACCTAAGGAGAAGATCTATAGTGATCATCAGGAGTATATCCAAAAGCTCACAGAGCGAGGCAGATGTGTGACTTATTTATCTAAAAATCCATTAAAGAAATATAATCATCTCACTTTTTTTGATCTTGATAGGCCACTTAAGGTCGATCTTTATGCTATTTGGAAAAAAGAAAATGAAAGTTTGATTTCTATTCAAAAATTAAAGAATCTCATCCAAACAAAATTATCTCAAACTCCTTATATGTATGAAAATATTGATTATCAAATAGAGATATCTGAAGTCGAAGATGATAAATTAAATAGTTAGTAGAATTGGTGAGCTATTCCACAGCTAGAAAATGTATAATTTGTTAATGCATCACCTTCAGAGGTTGTATTACTACTACTATTTGTCGTATTTATATCCATTTGACAGTGAAGTAATTGTAAGTGAGATCCTACTTGAATCGCCTTGATTTCATTTACATCTCCAGTAGAAGTAGAGTAGAAAAAGACATCCTCATTGCGATTATAATTCGTACTAGAGAAAAGATCTGATTCACTCCCACTATTTAAGTATACAGTAAATCCCGTGATGATATCATCTGATGCTGTTCCGGTACTATCAATATTACCTTCGACATCATTAACGATAATATCTATATTTCCATCTTGATCAACATCGGCCATATCCATTCTTACAAAGTTTTTTGATGTGTCTGAAATCGTTTTTAGAGTCAAAGAGTCAATTTGTTGGTAAAGACCAGCAACTGTATTGTACTTATTCTCATAGATATATACATAATTTCGACTTGATGTTTTCACTAATACCACCATATCTTCCAAGTCGTCTCCTGCGATGTCAACAAATTGTATATCAGTAACAATAGCAGTTGCCTCTGTTGGCGGAAGAGTAATTCTTGCTGTACAAGTATCATTAAAATTAGTACCGCTATTCATAATAATACAAACTCTTGTTCGACTGTCTGTTGAATCACGATAGCCAAGGGCAATATCGTTATATCCATCATCATTAATATCTGTTGAATCGACAACACTGATTGGTGTTCCAGTATTAGCAAGACTAATCCCTCCACTCGCGTAATTCTGTACGGAAACAGTAGTTGTCGCATTAAGCGTAGATAAATCAGTTCCAGTTATTTGATATTGATCTATGGCAACTCCAGCTGATCGGTTGTGAATAACAACTCCAAAAGAAGTAGAGGTTGATACATTATGTGTAATAATCCCACGTGGAAAACCTGTTGCGGTTACAATTGCATCACTCCCAGATGCTAAGGCATCATGAATTGAAGCAGCATAAATATTGCTCCCCTGGGTATAAAGAATTGCTGTTTTTGATGATGTGTATGGCATCACCTGAATCGCAGAAGCATCTAAATTCGTAAAATTTGGAAAAGCTGAACCTGTGGCCCCTACAAAATGCCCTTCAAAAGCAGTACTTTGTAGATAGATACTAGAACTAGCTTCACTAGAACAAGCAGAACCTTTATCAGCAGTATTATCTCCATTATAATCTTCGCATAGAGTATTTTGTATTAAGATATCATCATACCCATCTCCATCAATATCAGAAATAATAGGGCGTAAACGGTATGCTTGATCTCCACCATTATCTTCAATATGATCAGATTGGAAAGTAATACTTTCTGATTGTGTTTTATGAAAACCTGAATCTAACTCTGTTGCTTCTAGACTGTAAACTTGTTTTGCTAAAAGATTATTTCCTCCACTGGCAAACTCTGCGGTACTTGTATCTAATGTAAAAGGACTTGGAAAGTTAGCACTTGGGCTTAGGCTAAATGATCCATTATGACATGTATCTAAAGTAGGTAAGTAGGTATCGATACTAACTGAGTTAATCGTATCCCCAGTTTTGGCACCATTTAAAACGATATTTTTTCCACCATCAAAAAATAAACTGGTATCGGTATCAGGGTTAATCGTATAATTTGGAATATCATAAGTATGAACTGTAATATCAGTCGTAAAAGTTCCACCACTGTTTTGTGCAGTTAAAGTGTATTCTATTGTTTCTCCTGACCCAAAACATCCATTTCGATGATATCTAAAATTACAAGTTGTAGCGTCAAAATGAAATAAATAAGATGGAGTATTTCCTGAACTAGGAGCAGTATTCGCGGTAGATGCAATGTTATCAACTCCACCACCATATAATGGATCGGCGGCAATATCGAATGTTGCATTGACTGGTGTCTCTTTCGGTTCAGCATCGCAAGCAGAA
>CAYFHZ010000120.1:0-8020 GCA_964342535.1 uncultured Bacteriovoracaceae bacterium
AGTAAGGTTCATACAATTGTCTGCAGCTGTTGTTCTATAGTAAGTTGGTGCTATAATTAATTCACTTTCATCACAAGACTTAAGGTTTGCCTTAAAACTCTTTAATCCTAAAATAAATGCAAAGTCAGATAGCCCTAAAGTTGCTACACAACCTTCAATCTCAACATGAACACTATTTATTTTTTTTAAGGATTTTCCACTATGCCTAGTGTTCATGACATTTTTTACATTAAGAACATTACCGCCAAAGTCGTCCCAATAAGGTGTCCACTCAGTAGCGAAAACCGGGAATGAAGATATTAATATTAAAACAGTAAATAATTTTTTCATTGTCTTTCCTTTTCATTAAAATAACTAGGGAGTTGCCGCTCAAACTTAGATCAAATATCTAGAGTTTGCCGCTCTTTTCATCTTGCTTATGATCGTTTAAATTAAAATTGATTTCAGGAAAAATATCTATGATATGTCCTAGCTTGGGCTCAATATATCTATCAGCAAAGTAACAATCAATACTATTAATCATACCTGAAGATTCAAAGTGTATTTTTCTTGCAAGCTGTGCAAACCTTGGCTCAGTTTCATTATAATTTTCAACTTCTGTTACTACTGGAAGTTCATCTCTGCTGTCATGACGTTCGATTCGCTTTACCCCTTCAGTCACGGCAGAGTCTAGCATTAAACGACATGAATAATAATAATTCATTCCACCAGAATGAGTGGTACCATCCCTATAAATAAAGCCATTTGCATTAACTACAACGTCACTTTTTAATTGCATTGTAGTCCCAAGTGGTAAATCATCTAAAGTCTGTGAGTAAATCTTATTTTCTCTTGAATTATCAAAGAAAGAACTGAGGTAATTTAAAGTACTATCGCCAAACGATGATACGGATCCAAATAGAGTTAATCCTAAAATAAATATCTTCATAACACCTCGCTTTGATTAAAAATCATTTCAATTCAAACTTATTTGAATTTTCTATTATTTAACTGACTTGTACCTTGAATAGCGCTTCGCATCAATCGTTTTTTTGTAACATGTAAAAAGGAAATGCTATCTGAATGAACTATGAATGAATTAAAGACTAATTTCGAATAAAATTAAACTTAAAACTATAAACCTGATCACTTCCGCTTTGGGCAAGGGATATACCTTGTAGATTCTTAGTGAAACAATTAAAGATACTATCTATTTGTGAATCACTTAGTGAATGATTTATGAAATCACCAGACATATTTTGTAATTGCCCTGACTTATCAACCGAAAAAAAGAGGTTTACTCCCATATTCAAGCGTGTATATCCTATGTAGTGTTCAAAGCAATGTCTAATAACGTTTTTGTAGGCCATAATTGATCTTGAAATCACAGCTTCTTCTTGTTGGACTTGATTAGTACGTGTTACTCCAATTGCTTGAACAAAATTTTGAGGATCTACAGGGCCTTGCATATTATAGCTTGTGTTTTTAGCGTATGATCCACCACTAAACAGCAAAAGCAATTGAAAAAAAACGATTAACTTTGTCATAAAAAACCTTCTTAGAGTTTCTTATACCAAAAGACTAATAAGATTTTTTATTTTTTGAAGATAGTTCAGGCATGTATAAAAAATGAGCATCTATCTAAAAAATTAGAATTGATAAATATAATTAAGTGAAGATCGATTCAAGTAATAATCATAATTAAGAGTTATATCATTAACTTTAAAAGAAATATTTCCCGTTATAAATGGTGCTAAAATCATCGCCTCATCACTGTATTCACCAAAAGTGAGATTTTTTAATTTAAATACAAAGTAATTGGCACGCTCCTCTATATGATCAATAGATAAAAGAGCATCTTTGGTTTTATTCACTAGCTGACCACTGCCCTGGCCAACCTCTGGCTCACTGGAATCATAGTACAAATATTTTTCCAGCCCTTCTTGGGCCTGGCAATACCAGCATAATCCAAAAAAGATGAATATAGCTCTTATCACATACATCACTGCAAAACTCCCTTTTTGCTAGTACTAGTATAAACTATATTTAATCTCTTTCAAATTGAGTATTTTTTTTCAGTTAAGCCCGACTGTATTAGTTTGATTATTTTAGAGGAGTTAAAAGAAGACCCTTCAAATAGAAGGGTCTTGTATATTAAGCTACGCTTACAAAAAACTTAAAACAAATAAGTGCTATTAATGTAGGAATTAAGGCCGCTTTTAAAAGCCCAAGAGGAGAAATCCCTTCTTCTCCAAAGTTCTCTTTTAAGATACCAAAACCTGCTGGGTTAGGAGCATTGGCAATAACAGTTAAACCACCACCAGTAACTGCACCAGCAACAAGATAATATTTTTGCTCTTCTGAGATCCCTTGAACTAGTGATCCTAAATAAGTAAGTGCAGCATTATCTGTAATAGCAGTTAAAGCAGTAGAACCTAAGTAAAGAGGTAGTGTATCAAGACTAGCAAGTAGTGGTTGTAACCACCACTGCTGTAAAGACCCTAAAGTTACAAGACCACCTAGAAAGAACCCAACAAGTAGTGATTCTTTAAGTTTTATATTGTCTTGGTACTCTTGAGTAACAGTGGTAAATCCTAGGAAGAATAAAAATAATCCCATAAATACAACCATATGGTGAGAAAGATAAACAACCATACCTAAGAAAAGAATATGAATAACTGTAATCCACCATGGTGGGTGCATTTTATCTTCTCTTTCTGCTCGTAAATCAAATGATCCTTGAAGTTCTTTTTTATTCATAAATGCTACGATTGAAGTACCAATGATAACCGCAATGGCCGCTTTATAACCAAAATGCCCAAGCATATGAACCATTCCCCACTTCCAAGTCGTTGCAACCATAAGAACTGGAGGTGCTGCAAAATGAGTAAGTGTTCCACCTATCGAAATATTTACAAATAAAAGTCCAAGAGTTGCATATTTAAACTTGAGAGACATATCTGGTTTAGAGTAAAAGTTTTTTTGTAAAATAAGTGCCGTAACAGTCATGGCCGCAGGCTCAGTAATAAATGAACCAAGTAGTGGTCCAACGATAAGAGCAGAGGCATAGAATGACATTTTTCCCGGTAGTGGTATCAACTTTGAGATCAAAATAATTATTTGTTCCGCAAATTTAATAACAGGTCTAGTTCCGGCCATGGCCATAATAACAAAAACAAAAGCAGGCTCAGTAAAATTTTGTGCCTCTAAGTATATAATAGGCGCACTAGGTGTTCCGAAAATTGCTGCTAAAAAAACAATTAAAGCTGCTGCCCACATTCCAAAAACGGCTTCAACTTCTCCTAAGAAGTGAAAAAATTCAGAAGCAGGAGAACCTGTAGGAAATTTATGAGCTAGATGCTCAAACTTTTTCACAATGAATGTGTGTAAGACTGCCAAACCAAATAAAGTAGTTCCAACGATCTGAACCGTGTGGTTACTCATTATGGTATTGATGTTTAAATCTGTTACCATTTACGACCCCTTAAATTAAATTATAATCTTTTTAATAGTTTAAGAGAAAGAACGGTCATTTGAAAACGTTTTTTAGCATAAAAAAGGCCATACCAAAGGTACGGCCTTTAAGTATAATAATTGTCTATTTATTATGGATTTTCTGAGTCACCAATTGAACATACTGGACAAGCTTCAAGTTGCTCAACGCACAATTCAATTTCATCATCTGTTGTTGGTTGCTTTTTAACATAAGCATTTCCGTCATCATCTTCTGCAAAAAAATCTGGAGCGCCGTTATAACACACGTTACAAGCAATACATCCTTCTCCGTTATCATCATCTGGATCAGTACAGAAAAAACGTCCAGGTACATTATTTGCGTGCTTCATTTCCAAGTTGGCCATGTTAAATCCTCCTCACATTTGCCAAAATATTTAACTTTTCCTTTCCTATCGATTAAGATATGAAGCCATACTAGCCTAAAAAGGAATAAATGTATATGAAAGAAAAAGCTTATAAACTTGCTAAAGAGTGGGCAAATAACCCTTATTTTGATCAAGCGGACCGAGATTCTATTCAAGAACTCATTGATACAGATCAAGAAAATGAGATTATTGAAAGTTTTTATCAAGACCTAGAATTTGGAACAGGTGGGCTAAGAAGTATTATTGGCATTGGTTCTAACCGCATGAACAAATATAATGTTAGAAAAGCTACTCAGGCCATGTGTAATATTGTCCTTAAACAAAAAAAACCGACACTTAAAGCTGCTATTTCACATGATAATAGACGTTTCTCTAAAGAGTTCGCAAGAGAAGTTGCATCAGTTTTTGCAGCTAATGGGATTAAAGCATTCATCTATCCAGAACTAACTCCAACACCTATGCTTTCGTATGCAGTTAGGCACTATAATGCTGATTGTGGAGTCATGCTCACAGCAAGCCATAACCCAAAACAATATAATGGCTTTAAAGCTTATTGGTCTGATGGTGCTCAAGTAACACCTCCCCATGATTCTGAAATTATTGCAGCCTATTCAAATATAACTCGCTGGGAAGAAATTAAAACAATGGACTTTGATTCAGCACTAACAAAAAACTTAGTTGAGTGGATCCCAAACTCAGTCAATGAAAACTTCTATAAGATTATTGAAGAAGGCGTCCAAAACAAATCCATGTGTAAGGAGCAAGGAGATAAAGTACATTTCATCTATACTCCACTACACGGTTGCGGGTATATTCCTTGTAAAACAATATCCGAAAGACTTGGCTTTTCAAATTTTGAAGTCGTTGAATCACAAGCTGTATTTGACTCTGAATTCTCAACACTAAAATCAACTCCTAATCCTGAAGATCCAGAAGCATTAGAGTTGGCCGTTGCCCTTATGATTGAAGCCAATGCTGATATTGCCTATGGAACAGATCCTGACTGCGATCGACTTGGAGTTGTTGTGAATAACAAAGGTGTTCCAGTTTACCTTAATGGAAATCAAATTGGAGTCTTAATGCTTGAATATATATGTAAGCAAAAAATTCAACATAACTCCATGCCAAAACACCCTCTCGTTATAAAGAGTATTGTAACAAGCCCACTGCAAGCAACTATTGCAAAAGCATATGGTTCAGACATCATTGATACCCTCACAGGTTTTAAATGGATGGCCCACGCTTGGCGTGAACTTCAAGAGAACGGAACTCAATATGAGTTTCTTTTTGCCAGTGAAGAATCTTTTGGTTATATGCCTCATGATAAAGTTAGAGATAAAGATGCAGTTACAGCAATTGCATTAATGAATGAGTTAACTCTCTACCATAAACTTGAAGGAAGAAATCTTCTGGACGCATTAGACTTTATATATGAAGAACACGGGTACGCTCAAGAGAGTCTTATTGCCCTTACCTTTGAGGGCTTAAGCGGAAAAGAAAAAATTCAAAAAATCATGGAGTATTTTAGAGTTCAACCAGAACTCAGTATCGCGGGTCAAAAAACAAAAATTTTCACTGACTATAAATCTCTAGAAAAAATGACGATTTCTACGAAACTTATAGAAAAGGTCGATATGTATTCTAGTAATGTGCTTGGGTTTGAATTTGAGAGCGGTGATTTTTTATATCTTAGACCTTCAGGGACAGAGCCAAAAATTAAATTTTACACAATGGTACAGGCCAAAGATGGTGACCTGACTCAAAAGAAAGCATATGCTGCTGAAAAAATTATCATGATTGAAAAAGAGATTCATGACATTATAAATAAGGTAACTCAGTAGATGAAAGATAATAGTCTGGCAATTGTTCTAGTAAGTGGTGGAATGGACTCTTTAGTTTGCGCCGCCCATGCAAACGAGAATCATAGTCGACTTGCTTTTTTACATATTCAATATGGACAAAATACAGCATCAAAAGAATATGAATGCTTTAGTAAGATTGCAGACTATTATCACGTTCCAAATGATTTGAGATTAGTCGTCAACTTAGAAACTCTTCAAAAAATTGGTGGTTCTAGCCTTACAGACAAATCCATTCAAGTCTCAAAATTTGAAGGTGATTCTGATATCATTCCTTCAAGTTATGTTCCTTTCAGAAATGCTCATATTTTATCGACTGCTGTTTCTTGGGCAGAAGTTTTACATGCCACAAAAATCTATATAGGGGCCAACGAAGAAGACTCTCCTGGGTATCCTGATTGTCGTCCCGCATATTATGAAGCCTTTAATACCTTAATTAAAGTTGGTACAAAAAATCAAGATATTGAAATACACACTCCTGTTATTTCTCTGAATAAAACTGAGATCATTGAATGGGCAAACAAGTTAAAGGCCCCACTTCAGTTAACATGGTCTTGTTATGCTCAAAATGATAAAGCATGCGGAGTCTGTGATTCATGTGCTCTACGATTGAGAGCATTTAAAAAATTAGGTCAACAAGACCCAATCGAATACAACTAATAAAAAGCTTCGGGATTAGGTTCATAAGGATATTTTCTCTTATATTTCTCTCCCATTTCAATTGCACTTTTTATATTAATTAGGTTTTTCTCAAACGTCATTTCTATAATATCTTTTGATATCCACTTAAAAATCAGCTCCCACACAAAGTATTCATAAAATGCCGTAGATTGTTTTAACTCATTTTTTTTAATAAATCCTGCCTTAAAAGTAAGCCTTGTTTGAGATGTAGAAACTTTTTCATAAATCTGTTCTACTAAATACTCTGCTTTCTCATTAAAATTTAATACACTAAAAGGAGTATGAAAGTTATAAGATAGGATTTGTTTGTAATACTTCTGTGGTGTTTTTTGAATAAGAATGGTCGTTTCATCCCACCATATTTTTTCTTCACTGGTATATCTAATTGGTCGCCTAGTATATCCTAAATCAGAAGGTTCTAATTCTTTATTCCAATGACATTCAGCTATGGGACAAGGAATAATTTCTTTGAAATAAATGGACCACTGTTTTGCATGATAATCGTCACTATTGTATTTCCAAACATCTTCTATGCTGGCATTAATTGTTACTGTATAAGAAGCACTTTGCTCTGGTAAAGTATAAGTCTTTCCAAAGCAAAGTGAAATTATTGAAAAATATATTAAAAATATAAGTTTCATTATTTGATATTAAGAACAGCTCCAAATGCTTTATTTCCACTGCCAAAAACAAGTGTCTTCTCACCATTAATATCTTGAACATAATTAAGCTTACCACTAATAAAGTAAACAACTGCTCTGAAACTTTCTGTAATAGGTGTATTATTTCTAAAATATACAACTGCACCTTCAAGGTCCGAATAGTTTCTTATCGCATGTTCGATATTAAGCTCTTCTTTTGCAGTTGTAATCACTTCAACATTTATACTAGCATCAACTTTAGCTTGAGAGCTCTTAGTCTCTGTATAATTCGTAATCGTATCAATTGCAAAGTAAGCGCCTTCTGGAACACCAAAAGGAAACACAAATGCATTCTGATTTGGAACTTTCATGTACATAGCTCTTAAAGGAACAAAATCTTCACCTTGTTTCATGTAAAGTTGAGGACGAATCATTCCCCAGTGTGCATTTTCTTCAGCAGTTACAATTTTAAATCCAACAGCTCCAATATATCCAACATCAACCGCCATAGGATGAAAAGATGTATAGTTTGATTTAACTTTAACTGTTTCTGTTTTTACTTTTTGTAAACCTTGTATGATAACATGAGTAACTTCGTCCCCATCTAAAGTCACTGGGACATCTACGACCTGCGAACCACTTAACTCAATACTTTTTCCACTCATACCAAAGCCAGAACCTTGAACGAGAACTTCATACTCTGTATCAGCAAGCCATGTACTTGAAGCTGTTGAAATCGTAAGCTCCCAAACACCTGTCATAACTTTTCCATCTTTAGTTGTTGTTGAGTATTCTGATGATTTTAAGTAACTTGTAACTGGTGAGTCTTGCGCCGCTGTAAACGCAACTTCCTCACCTTTAGGATTATAGAGCTGAACAAAAAGTCGTCCTTCCTCGCCTGTTGCAAGGGCCACGTTGATAGCAAGTTTCAAGGTCTTTTCATCAACTAATATAGGGTAACGATGAAAATCATTTGCTG
>CAYFHZ010000121.1:0-7871 GCA_964342535.1 uncultured Bacteriovoracaceae bacterium
TAATACTCAAATTGAACAACTAGATAAAATGAGGGCCGGGGAAAAATTTGAATACTTAGATTTAAATAATATGTTTGGCAGTGAGTACTCAAAAGGGGGGAAAGAAACAATCCTAAATAAGCTTATAGCGCAGGTTGAGAGTCCTTATAAGGATAGTGAACTAGGGAAATGTCTAATTAGCTTAAAAAAAGAAAAAGAATTTTCGACCCTTATAGAACGATCTTTAAAACTGAATCAGTCTAAGATTGAATTTTTGAAAAGAAACCTAGATCTTAATAATGTCATAGATGAAAAAAATAATTCTCAAAAAGCATTGCCGACTCTAAAAGATGAACTTCAAGACGAAAAGATTCAATCTAATTTATTAAAAAAGGAATTAGAATCAAAAGTTGTTAATGCTGACAAAGAAGCCTTATCTCAAATATCTCAAGAAAGAAAAGAGTTAGCATTCTATCAAAGTTCTCTTGCTAAAAATAAAATTGAAATAATAAACCAAAGTCTTACCTTTATAAATTCACTTGAAAAAAAGATTAATTCTTTTGAAAAGATATCTGAAAGATTAAATCAAATTATGATGGAGTATGGGAAAGAAAAAAGGCATGAAATATCATTTTATTTAAATAAAGTTGATGAAATATGGTTAGAAGTTATCAAAGGTAATTTTAATCAAATATTTAATCAAAATCTAAACTCTCAGATACAACCAGTGCCAAATTTAATTCCTGCACCAAAAGATGCTGACAATGAGAGTCTATATAAAGAAATTATAGAACTTAGAAACTCTTTACAGCAACTTAGAACTGAGACTGTTACTCAAATAGCAGAAAAGAAAAATCATGAACTTAAACTGCAGAATTCTCTTCTTATTCAAGTGAATATGATAAGAAGTCGGATTTATCGAGATATTGGTTTTAGCTCGATTTTTGGAGAAATGTTTACTTTTCGTTACTGGGATATTGTTGTTTCAGAATTAAAAGCTTCACCCTATAGAGTTATAAGTTTTTTATATGAAAAATTTCTTTATGTTAATGAGAAAGTATCAAGTGGTAGGGAAGGTCAAAAAAAATTGACCTTAGATTTTTTTACAATATTATTATTAATTCTTTTATTCTATGGAGTGCATAAGTCTATCCATAAAACAATCGACTATACTGATAAGTGGACTAGAAAGCACGCACATAAAATTTATAGAGTAAAGGTACTCAAGTTCTTATCTTCAATTTGGACTAAGCTTAAAAAAGATGCGGCTTTTTATATTTGGTTTATTTTATTAGGCCTTCTTCAAAGTTATGAGATATTTAGTGAATCTCACCTCTTAATTGATTTTGCAATGGTGTATCTTGTATATAAAGTCATTGTTTCTTTAGTTACACTTTTTCTAGGGACGATCTCTAAAGTAGATTACAAAAACTTTATAAGTTTTAAGGCCAAGGCCCATCAAACATCAACATCTATTGGGCGCATTTACTTATTCTATGGTGTTGCAATGCTTTTAATTCATGGAGCTGTAGGTAAAGTTTATTTTTATACACTTGTAAACCTATTTGCTTTTGTTTTTTTTGTTATTTTACTTATCAAGAAGTCTTCAGAGTGGAATGATGAATTTTTAAAATATCTTGAGAGAAATTTTTCAGGACAAATTGTATCGAGACTAGATTCTTTTTTGAAATTTGTGCCGCATATACTACGTTCATTTTTCTATTTGTTAGCGATATTTATTTTACAAGCTTTTAATATACTTATAAGGCTAACTGAAAATTTTGAAATCTCAAAAAAGATATCTGCAAATCTTTTTAAAAAACAAATTGAGAACTTAGAAGTTGATCCCGATCAAAACTCAACGATTCCAAGTGAATATAAAACTTTATTTAATTTACATTCTCTGGATGAAGCATGTGACTTTGTTAGTCCGAGCGAAGATTTATTATCAAAACTATATTGTGAAATAGATGAATGGGTTAATGATAAGTCAGATGAACATTCTCTCGTTATTTATGGTGATAAAGGAATAGGAAAGACGACCTTGATTAAACACCTTTGCCAATATTCAGAAAAAAATGAAAATCAAGTAAAGTCTCTCTATTTAAAAATGCCATCTAAGATACTTTCAAAAGAAAACCTAATGGATTTTCTGCAAACCAGCCTGGAGATAGGAAATGGTCAATTTGACTTACTTGATTTCGATAGTCATCTTCAGCAAAAAATAGTCATCGCGATAGATGAAACTCAAAACGTTTTTTTAAGCCAAGCAGGAGGTTTTGAAGCTTATTATGAGTTAATTGATTTAGTTAACCTACCCACAAAAAATATTTTTTGGCTTTTTTCTTTTAATAAATATAGTTGGTTATATTTAGATCGAGCATTTGGAAGAAACTTATTCTTTAGAAATATTTTTGAAATTCGAGGCTGGAATGATCAAAAAATAAAAGAACTGATTATGACGAGACATAAAAAATCACAGTTTAGACTATCTTATGACCTGCTTATAAGTGCTACAAAATCTGACGAAGAAATTGATCGCTATACTTCTATTGAATCAAAGTTTTTTACTCTACTATGGGAGCTTTCTAATGGGAATCCAAGGGCGGCCTTATATTTATGGCCAACATCATTAACCCGTAAACGAAGAGATAGTTTTAATGTTAATATACCAAAACTAGTCAATTTAAGTGATATTGGTAATGCGAATGATAATATTTTGTTTGTTCTTACATCAGTACTTAAACATGAAAATTCTACGGTTGAAGAAATTGCCCAAACTACAAGTTTACCAATTGGTATCGTTAGAAATTCTATTAAAATTGCGCAAGAAAGAGGATACTTATATAGAGATAATCGATTTAGATATATGATAGAAATATCCACTCAAAATGCAATAATAAAATACTTAAAAATGAAGAACTTTATCTATGGAAATTGATTCAACATCCGCATCGATATTATTAGACTTTTTTAAACTTGATAAAGTTTTACTCTTTACTTTGGCCATTCTATTTATTGTTCTTGTTGTAAGGCTTGTGAATTCTTGGTCATCAAACTTACAGGCTAAATTTGCAGGTAAAAGACTTCTTATTTTACAGATTACTACTATTTTTTCCTTTGTTGCCTACTTATTTGGTTTTTTAGGTTTTTTCTATTTCATCTTTCGACCGACAAAAGAAGTTATGGTTGCAGTTGGAGGTTCAGCTGCTGTTGCTTTTGGTTTTGCACTTAAGGACTTAGTCGGATCAATTATTGCTGGTTTTATTTTATTATTTGATCGTCCTTTTCAAGTTGGAGATAGAGTAAGTTTTGGTGATGTTTACGGTGAAATTAAAAGTATTGGCCTTCGATCTGTTAGGTTAGTAACTCTTGATGATAATCTTGTGACGATACCGAATTCTAAGTTCCTAACTGATGTCGTATCTAGTGGAAACAGTGGAGCGCTAGATATGATGGTAATGGCACATTTCCATATTGGACTTGGTGAAGATATTGATAAAGTTAGAAGTATTCTACAAGAAGTTGTTATCACTAGTCGTTTTGTTTATTTAGAAAAACCAGTAGCAATTGTTCTAGATGAAGTTGTTTTACACAATCATGTTGTTTTAAAAATTAGCGTTAAAGCTTATGTTTTAGATGTTAAATTTGAAAAGTCTTTTGTAAGTGATATTATTGCAAGAGGGGAGAAATCTCTACTCCTACATAAAATTAAGCGACCAACACTCTAAAAGTTCTTGATTTAGCATATAAGCAGAAGCGAAGGTAAGTTCGAGTTATGAGTAAATTTCTAAAGGAATCTCAAGAAATTTTAAAAATTAATACAATCAAGGCCAATAAAGCTAAAATCGCACTAAGTTTTTTATCCACAACTGTTCCCTTGATTGCTGGCCATCTACTTAATCAATTAATTCCATTTATTGTAGCTACACTTCTTGGACATTTTTTATTTTTATCTGATAGTCCCAAAGCTTTACCTCTAAGACTTAGAGACTTGAGTCTTCATGGTTTAGTTTATATGATTTGCCTATTCACGGGAATACTCCTTCATAATCATATTATTGAATTTGTGATTCTATTTTGTATTGGAGTCTATATTCTTGCTATATCAATTAATATCTCAAAAGAAGTAGAAATGTCTGTGCTTCTTTGTCTAATTAATCTTATCTTAGGTTTTTATAGTTCATTTTTGTCAGTAGAAATGTTAGGACAAATCCTTATTTATAATTCTATTTCATTTATCTATATCTTATCAGTTGTAACACTTCTACACTTTCTTAAAGCAGAGGATATTAATAAAAATAAAACTCATGATTTTCAAAAATTTAGTTCAACGAGAAAAGAATTTCATTTGTATGGAGTAGCTTTTAGCTTTGTGACTTTACTTAGCTTCATTTTTATTGAAAGTGGTATTTCTGAAAGACCATATTGGATTATTATAACTTTACTTGTTATTTTAAAACCTGAGTTAAGAATAAGCTTTCATCGAATGATTCAACGTACACTAGGAACAATTCTAGGAGTTATCATTACTTCAATTTTCCTTCACTTTATTCATGATATGCGTTTTTATTTATGTTTTATCGGTTTATCGTGTTTATTACTCCCAAGTAGTCTTGTTAAAAATTATTGGCTTGGAACAACAGTTATAACTATGCTTGTTGTCACTTTACTCTCTCTTCCAACTCTTGGGAAAGGAGCTGAGCATTTGTCTTTTATAAGACTCACGGCAACTTTATGGGGAGTTGCCTTTGCCTTACTTGGGAGTTATGTTTATCAATTCTTGAAAAAATTGAACTAGGCCTTTGCCCTTCTTTGAAACTCTTGACTCATGAGATATGCTGAAAAAGTAGCAAGAGCAGCACAAAGACATAAAAACATAAAGACTTGCCCCCAGCCTAGAATATCTGAAAGTAGGCCAGCACTCCAAACAGCTAATGCACCTCCGATATATCCTAATCCATCAATGAGACCTGTTGATGAACCTGCCGCCTCTGGCCCTGCAATATCTAGAGTTAAACATCCACTACTCATCGAGTAAGGACCCAGAAGAAATAGACCACAAAGACCAAGTAAGATGACAATGACGTTTTGATTATATTGATCTAATGATAGTTGAAATGAGATAAGCCCTAATGAAATGACAAGCCCAGATAACATTATCCACATCATCTTAGCACGGTCTCCATTTTTTGCATGATTATCTGTATACCAACCTAAAAATATTGTTCCAATACAACCAAGAAATGGAAACAATGCTGATTTTAAAATGGCATTCGTTGTTCCCATTCCAATATCGACAAGTAATTTAGGTGTCCAGAAAAAGAATATTGATCTCAAAAATGTTGTTAAAAAACTATATACTAATAATTTTCTAAAAAGAGCAAGTGAAAGAAGGTCCTTCACTATGTCTAATGGATGCCCCTTATGATCATCTTTTTTTAATTTGCTAGAGACAACAGCTTGATGTTTTTTATCTCCTTTTCCAAAGCGGGTATTTGCAAAGATTTGTTGTGGATTATCTTTAGAAAAAAGAATGGAGAGAATAAAAATAATGAGTAAAACGAGTGGAGGATATATAAAAATTTCCTGCCAAGTTGCTCCTACAGCAACTAAATATCCTGCGAATAGAGTCGACAAAACACCACCAAACTGAAAACTCAGTGAAATGAATCCCATAATAGTTCCATTTTTTTCAGGTGGGTACCAATTACCTATCATTTTTGTTAATCCCCCCCAGCCCATGGAAAGAAAATATCTACATACACACCAAATAATAATAAAATAGATGAGATTACTACCTAGTGAGAATAAAAAGTTAGATGCCATGGCCCCAAGCATACCAATTAAAAATATTTTTTTACCTCCAATTTTATCTCCTAAGGGTCCATTGATAAATTTTCCAAGAGCGTATGCAAATTCAGAGTATAAAGCGATAAGACCTAGGTCCGAATTTGAATAACCAAATGTATCACTTATTAAGGGGATTGCTGCAGATAAGTTTTTTCGACAAAGGTAGTAACCAATGTATCCTATGAGGCAGACCCAAAATGTACTGAGTTGCCAACGTCTCAATAAGACTAATTCACTCGGAGAATGCCCTGCTAATTTTTCATTCATTTTAAACCTCTTTAAATGTGTTATAAATAGAGTATAAATGAAAAATTAAAAAATGGAGAACGGATGAAGAATTTACTTCTTATTTTATTATTTATCTCTTGTGCACATTCAAAAAAAGAGATTATTGCACATAGAGGAGCACCAGGATATTTACCAGAACATACTCTTGAAGGTGTTACCTTAGCACATAGTTGGAATGTCGATTTCATTGAACCAGATGTCGTGATAACGAAGGATAATATGGCCATTATTATGCATGATATTCACCTGGATACGACTACTAATGTATCTAGTTTATACCCAGAAAGGAAAAGAAAAGATGGTCGTTATTATGCTATTGATTTCACTCTTGCTGAAATTAAAAAATTATCTGTATTTGAAAGAATCGACTTAAAAACGGAGAAGAAAGTATTTCCTGATAGGTTTAATCTTGGAAAAAGTCATTTTGAAGTTCCGACTTTAGAAGAATATATTGAGCTCGTTCAAGGTCTAAATAAAACGAGAAATAAAAATATTGGCATATATCCAGAGCTAAAAAGTCCAGAATTTCATGAGAAAAATGGAAAAGATATTGCTAAGCTGGTTTTAGATATACTTGATAGATATGGATACAATTCACCTTCAGCTCCAATTTATTTACAATGTTTTTATCCACCAACTTTAAAAAGATTAAAAAATGAATTAGGTGCCAAAATGAAACTCATTGCACTTATTGCAGAAAATGACTGGAATGAAAGCTCATGGGATTACGATAAACTACAATCAGAAGAGGGGATTAAAGAAGTCTCAAAATATGTTGATGGTATTGGCCCTTATATAAAACAACTTTATATATTATCCGAGAGTAAGGAAGTTCTTCCATCTCAATTAGTAATGTTTGCAAAAAAATATCATTTAAAAATACATCCATATACTCATAGAATAGATGCTTTACCCGGAGAGTTTAAAGATTCAGATGAACTCTTTGACTTTCTTTATGATGAAGCGGAAGTAGATGGTATCTTTAGTGATTTTGCTGATATAGCAAAAGAATATAGTGAAGAATAAATTTTAAATTTTTTACAAGTTAATATGATATATAGGCCACAAATAGAGTCTTAAGAATATTGTGAAAATTTTTACACAATATTTTTAAAAATCTTAGCATTCTTTTAGTTGGAAATAAATTATAATTATTCCTAGGAGGATATATATGTCAGAGAAAATAATACCCAACAATCCAGAGCACCCACCTAGGAAACCTGCTCCTGAAAAACCACCTGTTCCCAGAAGAATTCCTGAGCCTGATGAAAGCCCAGAGCGTAAACCAATTGAAGTTCCTTCTCCAAAGCGCCATAAAGCAGGCGAAATAGAACTGAATCAGGTACAAAGATAAAATCTTGGGGGGAAATTATAAGTTAAGCTCGACAAGTAATCTCGAGCTAGGTATTTTAAAATTAGGCAGAATTTATGGCAGATGATATTAAAATACCACAATCACATTCTTTACTATTAGAGCAAAATGAAATGGGTGTCTATTTGAGAAAAAAGGATGGACAATTTGTTAACTTTAATAAGAAATTTATTGATTATGTTAATACTGAAAGTGAATCTTTAGTTGGAACAAATTTTGGAGATTTTATTGGTAAAGATGAAATCACAAATACGAATTCTTTATTAGCTCAAAGTACGAATAAAAGTTGTATGCGAGATGTATCTGTTTTAAGACAAGATGGTAGTGAATATCATTTGCAAATTGCTGTTATGGAAGTTGAAGTTAATGATGAAGCATA
>CAYFHZ010000122.1:0-7786 GCA_964342535.1 uncultured Bacteriovoracaceae bacterium
TCCTATCTATTTGCTAGTGAAGGAATTCGTTACAGCAAATAAAAAAAGAAGAAACATGGCTTTGGTTTCAGCTTTCTTAATCTTTCTTGTATGGCTTTCAATGATGTTAGAGAGCACAAATCAAAACAAAACTATTCAAGTCACGAAAGAAACTGATTTTAAGGATTCACGTCTCATTAGTAACTCATACGGAAGAGTGTATAGGGGAAAAGAAAGAATTTTGGAAAAAAAGATGGATCAGATTATTAATTCCCATTTGCAGCTTCAAGAATCAATAAAAGCACTAAAAGATAAAACTAACCAAATTGAAGTTAGGGTAGATAAGAAAGAGGTCGTAAAGAAAGAAGAACAAGCTGAGAACTTGAGAAAACCGAATGAACCAGAAGAGGTTCAAAGTCCTACTTCTGAACCTATCAGAGTACATCAATCACAGATGGATTTTCGTTCATCGTCCATTTCTCAAACTAGAAATACGTTAAGAGAAAGAAAGGGAAGATCAAGATCACTTATCTCATTTCCTGTAAAAAGTTCGAGAGTTGTAAAAACCGAAGGAATTGTTCTTCCATCAGGAAGCTATGTTAAGGCAAAGATGATGACAGGTATAGAGGCTCCTGAAGGGAAAAACTATCCAGTTTTGCTGCAATTAGATTTTGCCCATATTTTACCGAATGATAAAAAACTCGATCTTGTTGGTTGTTTTATGATTGCAAAGGCTTCTGGAAGTTTGAGTACAGAAAGAGTTGAGATGCAAGCAGTAAAGCTAAGTTGTGTATCAAAAACGGGGCAAATGTTTGAAAGAAAAGTGAATGGTTTTACTGCTGATGGTGTTGATAACAGCTTTGGGGTAACAGGGAAAGTAAACTCCAAGCAAGACAGAGTTGCAGCTATGGCTTTTCTATCATCTGTTGTTGAGGGGGTAGGAAAAGCAATTCAATCAGCACAAACTACATCAAGTACAAATAGTAATGGTGGGAGTCAGTCAATCATTACAGGCGATCAGGCAAAATACATAGGGGCAGGAGGAATTGGGAATGCTGCTGGCCAGGTTACTCAATGGTACTTGAAGCAAGCTCAAAGTCTTTTACCAACTATTAATGTCGGCTCAGGAAGAGACGTGTGGATCGTAATGGCCGATAAAGTCGAATTACCAAAAGAATATTTTAAGAAATCTAGGAGTGTCAGAGATGAATCAGTTTATTCATATTTTACTAATATTCTTTATTAGTAGTGGTCTTACTTCATGTGCTCTTAACAGAGCTAAAAGTGAAAATATGCTTGAAAAACGAGCAGGATATGAAGGTAAGAAAGTAGAAATTAAA
The DNA here is from genome assembly GCA_964342535.1 of uncultured Bacteriovoracaceae bacterium. GTDB lineage: Bacteria > Bdellovibrionota > Bacteriovoracia > Bacteriovoracales > Bacteriovoracaceae. Next base: position 1,320 of record CAYFHZ010000122.1, read on the forward strand.
AGCAATGGAGCATTTACCGCAGTTCAAAAACCTGCAAAAAGAGTGAAGGTTTACGTTTATCCTCACGAACTACCAAATGGTGATTACTTCCTTGGTGGTTACATTTTTGCAGAAATTGAAAAAGAAAAAGTAATTATCAATGGGAGAGCGAAGTAATGACCAGTAGTATAGTAAACTCGGCCTTGTCGGGGAAAATGATATTTACTGAAGCACTTTTTAGCCGCCCTGAATCTCTATCGAAGTATCTACCTTATGACGAGTTCATTAAAGATGAGAATTTGTTTTTAATGAAAGATGGATCATTGGGGGCAGTATATGAAGTAAGATTAGTTGAACATGAGCCACTTGTTGCTTCAAAAATTGTTGACTCAGTTAAAAGTCTAAAAACGTGGCTTGGGCTTCCAAGCACCTATACTCTTCATCTTTTATTCGATCAGAGAATTATTGGCCCTTTAGATAAAAGATGGGATGACTTACTTAATGATGATAAAGGCCATGATGTTTCAAAATTACTTCATAAAGAAGCTGTCGAAAGAGCAAGAAAAAGTTCTCCTTATGAAAGAGTGCTATATTTATCTATTAGAAATTGCTCAGTAGATAATAAAAGTTCTGTTTCTAACTTTTTTAAGAAAGGAGAAGCATTACTTTTTGATGAAACGAAATCATTTATAAAGATGCTTAGGGAGTTTAAAGCTCAAATAGCTGATATAGAATGCAATTCATCCTTAGAACTAAAAAAGGTTACGGGGGATGAATTAGTTCGTCTGTTAAGAAAGGAATTTAATCCTAAAACATTTTATGAAAGAGAGTTTGCAAAATACAACGATGAAGTCTCGATTTCCAAACAAGTTATATATAATTCACCAAAACTTTCTTTTGAAGGAATCTCAAGAGAAGGGGTGAAAACCAGAGCGATATCATTAAAGATGGCTCCTAGCTTTGCCTATGCAGGAAGTACTGCTAGTTTCTTGGAGTTAGATTTCCCTTTTAAGCTTTCAATTTCTTTTAGTTTTCCTGAGAAGGAAAAAATTAAAAAGTTCTATGATGTAAAGGAGTTTCTTCTTGATAAGACTCAAACCGCTAAGGGAAAAAGACAGCTTAAAGAAATTAGAGAAGCACAAGAGAAATTGGCACATGATGATAGAGTTCTTTATATGACTTATACAGTTATCATCGAAGGCGAAACAGATGATGAACTTGATGAGAAAGAACGTAAAGTCGCAAATGTTTTTAACAATAAACTAGAATCAGAAGTAATTTCAGATAAAGATATTGGGTTAGGGTTATATTTTAATTCTTTACCGTTGTGTTACACTCCTGAATCGGACTTGTCAGCATCACGATTTATCAGGATTTTAAAATCAGATGCTATCAAGTTTTTACCGATATTTGATAGTTTTAGAGGCTATGAGAAAGGTCTTCAGCTTTATACTTCAAGAGAGAATAACTTAGCTTTATTTAGCTTGATGCTGAATGAAATTTCAAATCATACGGTTGTTATCGCTGACTCTGGTTCAGGAAAGTCCTCATTTATTATTGACTGTGTTCAAGCGTTGAAGAGACTTGAGCCAGAACCTCTTATATTTGCAATTGAAAAGAAAGCATCTCACAAGATTATTGGTAAATATTTCGATGCTGACATGACGATCTTTGACCCTAATGAAGATATTCCCTTTTCACCATTTAGAGGTGTGTATGATGAGGGGAAAATTTTGTTTTTAACTCAACTTCTGATTACGGCAATCAAATTAACCAGTCCTAATTTTGTAGTTGAGAGTGAGCATATTGCAGCAATTACAAAATCCCTTAAATTAGCTTTTAAGAGTGCTCAAAATCAAAGAGGTTTAGAGTTCTTGGACGGTGAACTTGTTGAAAGTAGTAATGACGAAAATGTTGAAATCTCTATTGATGGTTTTATCTCTGAGTTATCAGGTTTAACGAGCTTAAAAGAGTTCGAAAAACTTGAAGACAAAATTGAGGAAGTTTTAAATAAATTGAAACCATTTTACGGTGATGGCCTATATTCGAAGTATTTTAAGAGCTGTAAATCATCAATAGCAAATAAAGATACTCGTTACTTTGTGTATGATTTGGACTCTTTAGATTCTGACCCTGTTCTTCAAACTTTAATGACAATGTCCGTAATGGAGGAAATTCGTCAAACTATTAAACTTCCAGAGAACAAAGGAAGAGGTGGCTTTGTAATTATTGAAGAGCTAGGGATGCTAGGAAGAACGAACTCAGAAGCCTCGAAATTTATTATTGATGCGGCAGAAACCTTCAGAAAGCTTGGCGTCTTTTTAATTGGGTTAACTCCCAGGCCACAAAATTACTTTGAAATTGAAGCAGGGAAGGCCATGTGGCAGGTTGCTGATAACTACATTTTTATGAAAATGAGTCCTGATAATGTTGAATACTTAAAAAGCAAGTCAAGTTTGCTCGATGAAGCAAATACGCAAATCATAAAGTCCTTAGACACACTTAAAGATAAATATGCAGAAGTTTTTTATGTAAATAAAAATAAGTCTAAGCAAGGTGCTTTTAGATTTTGGCTTACTCCTTTCAAAAAATGGTTAGCACCAACAAATATGAAGGATATGGAAAAGGTTGAAGATGCTTTTGTTGAGTGTGGTGGTGATAAATGGGAAGTAATGAGGTTTTTAACGAAAGATATTCCTTCGTACTTTGAAAACCTGTTAGGCCAGGAGGTGAAGGCTTGAAAGAAATCAGTATCATTCTGGTATTAATAGCAATCTCATTAAACGCAAGTGCTAACTATAGCTATCGACATTCATCTAAATTGAGAGCCAATGATTATTTACTAAACTCAAGGGATAGGGGGAAAGATCCCGTCTTCGATGGAAATGCTACAGCAAATTTAGGAGTTGATCTAGGAATTGGTTCTGATTGTGGTCGTGTAGATTTGAAATCTACATTAAGAGCTTCGTTAAAGAATTTACTGGATGCACAGTATTTTGGAGATATGGGAAGAGATATTTTAGCGGCATCTCCAATGCTAGTTACTTGCTATTTTTCACCTACTTGGTGTGCAATTTTAAAGCATACAAGAATGAATGCTAATTTTCTTTCACAACTTCGATTAGATCAATGTTCTTTAATAGATAAATATACAGATTCTCGTACAGAAGATTTCTACAAGGAACGCCAAAAATGCATTCATAAGGCCATTGAAAGAAATGGTGGGAATATGGAAGCTGCAATGAAGGAGTGTTCAAATTCAAGAGTTTTTGATTATGACTTGGCAGATTGGAGTGGAAAAAACAGTAATAGTAGTAATAACAAGTTAATTGAATCCTCTTCAAAGTGGGCCGGATTCAAAGGCAAAACTGCTCAAAAGGTTATTAATCTTGCGAAATCATTAGTAGGTGATATTGCAGTTTCGAAAGGGAAGGTCTCGTTAGATTATGGGCCTAGAAAGGTTGCGATGACTCCAAGAACTTACTATCAGTCTATTATTCAAAAGACTAAAGAAGAGATTGGCAAAGTTATAGAAAAAACGGAAAGCCGATATAGCGAAAGACCAGTAGAAGCAATTGTGACCAAAAGTGATTTAGAAACGATCTCGGGGAGTTCGGAACTCATTCTTGTTGATAAGCAAACAATAAAGGCACTTGTCTTTATGCCATACAAACAACAAGAAATGGCAGTTAATAAATTAAGTGAAGCGATTGCATTAACAAGATTTTCAAGTGAAATGAATAAGACTCTTGATCTTTTACATATAGCTGAACAAAACCCAAATTTGCCAGACTCTAAGAAAACATCACTCAAGAATAAAAGAGATTCTTTGGAATCAAGCGTGAAGCTTACCTTAGAGCTACATAAGCAGAAAAATGAGCCTTTAAATAAAGTATTAGCAAATATCAGTAAGCAAGGTGAAGAGTGGATAAATGTAAAGAAAGGGAGAGTTATTAGAACTGATTTTGATAGAAAACAAAAATATCACACGGAAAGAGTGTTCTGGAACTGTGCCGATGGAATTTTTTGTAAGGAGAGATAAGTAATGTATTCGTCAACAGGTTATGAAGCCTTATATCTCTACTTAGGATTAAATCTACAAAAAGGTCTGAGAGATATTTTAGTATCAGAGAGCTTTTTCCAAGCAATCGTATTACTTACTATTGGCTGTATCTTTTTCTTTACAACTTTTAAGTTCTTTTCAAAGTATTTGCCCGGAGTTCTCGTTTATAGGGCTTCTGTTCCACTTTCTAAGTTTTTCTGGATTTTTGTTTCAATATTTCTAGGTATAAGCGTTTTGAAAGTTGGCTCAGACTCTTTTGTGAAGAATTATGAAGGTGAATCGTGGCATAAAAATCCTTATGTTGCTTCTCGTGGGGTTTCAATTGATGAAAGAGTTGAAGTAAGTGCATTGTTTGATATTTTATCAAGATCAGCAAATGAGTTTAGTGCTTTAGTATCACATTTGTTTGATAAACTTATGACAAAAAGTCACTCTCAGCTTAAAGCACCTAGTTTTTTCTATAAATCAATAATGTATGCAGGAGCAACAACTATTGATGATCCTGATTTAAGAGAAGAAATCAATTTTTATACGAAAGAATGTATTGAGAAGGTGTTGCCGTTAGTCGAGTCTCAAGATCGAAGACTTGATTTCATTTCAGGATTCTTTAAGCAAAATCAAACTGAGCTAGATAATGCACTATCTGAAATAAAAATTGAAGGCAGAGATGGAGGCGACTTTGGAAGTAGTTTAGATTGCTTGGAACTAAAACAAAATGTCTCAAACTCATTTCATTCTTATGTCGATAACACAACAGATGGTTGGGGAGATACATTTAGAGACTATTACATTAAAAACTTCTCAGAAGAGCAATTTAAAAACATTTCCTATTCAAGTGCTCTTCTAAATCATTATCTTGATGAAGATTGGTTTGGGATTAATAAGGGAAGTCAGGTTCCTGGAGGGGCTGCAAGGTGGTTTCAGTATTTAAATAAATTATTCACATGGGATAGTTTTTTATCAATAACAGGTTCTCTTCTAGGCTTTGATGGCGATGGTATTCATGGATCAGCATTAGCTGCAAAAAGAAGTGAAGAGTTTAACCAGTTACTTGCAAGAGCACCCCATGTAAAAGGTTTTATTACTTTATTATTAGTAGCACTCTTCCCATTACTTATATTTCCTGTCGTAGCAGGGAAATGGAAATGGATTGTATTTTGGTTTTTAACTTATTTTTCTGTATTGCTATGGGAACCAATTTGGACATTGTTTTATCACATAGTAACAAATTTAGCGATTGCAGGAGAAACATTAGAATATTTAGGAGAGCTAAATTCTAGTGCTCATCTCTATTACTCTAAAGTCGTTACTTCAAGAATTTATTATATGTATTCAGTTTACTCATGGCTACAGGTTTTAATCGGGCCTTTCTTTACAGGCTGTATGCTTATGAGTTTCAGACCTTTACTTAAAGATAAAGAAGAAGAAAGTGCACCTCAATTTGTTGGAGAAACTAAAAATACAGCAATTAAAACACTCAGCCCCATTAAAGGGGCCGAGTAGGAGGAAAATATAATTTTATTTAAGACATGTCAGGAGATTATAGGAGGTTTGCTTGCAAAAAATTGATGTGAAATCTAGTACAACAGAATGGTCAGGAAGTATTGATAGAGCGTTTGGCGAAGTATTTCAACTTTTTGGTCAAGCAATCTTTAGTATTGGAGTTGGACTTGGAGAGCTTATTAGATTTGCTTTTCAGAGGACTACAACGGCCTTTCTAGCAGTGTCTAGTTACTGCTTATATGTTTACTTGTTGGTAAAAGATAACATTCATTTAAAGCTATTCCTGGCCTTAGATAAAGGTGCCTTTTTCTGGTTAAGGAACAAAGGGATTTTCAACGGTGATAATTCATATCAATTCTTATTAGTTTCAAGTGTTGTTTTAGTAACTGCTTGTGCCATCTTTGGTTTTCGTTGGATGTATCTCAGGGCAAGGGATGAGAAAATATTTAAGCTGGCCAGGTTAAAGAATTCTGAAGATAGATTCCCTAGAGTATTGAATCGTATTCGTATTGATAAAGATTCACTTAAAATGCGAATTGACCCAAAAGGACTAGGCGTTACAGACTTTGAATCTAAAAAAGATCAATTGGAGGGATTATTTAAGCTTGGAGTAATTGAAGAAATAAAGAGGGTTAAAAATGACCAATCTAAAATAGAAATTCTATTTTCTAAGGCAGAACTGCCAAAAATGATTAGATTCTCAGACCTTGAAACGAGTCAGGTTTCTAAGGATCACTTTGTTGTTGGAATGTCTAAAAATGGAGTAATAACTCAAAATATTGCTGAATTACCGCACATGCTAATTGCAGGAATGACAGGCTCAGGTAAAAGTGTCTTTTTTAAGCAAGTTCTTTTGTCCTTATTAGGATTGTCGATTTTCAGGTTTAGAACACCACTTCAGTTGCAGTTAACAACACCACCT
>CAYFHZ010000123.1:0-7762 GCA_964342535.1 uncultured Bacteriovoracaceae bacterium
CTTCTATTGAAGGAATTAACTCTGGTGCCGTTTTTAGTAAAGATGGAAAAAGTATCTATCTCACACTTAGTTACTTAAAAAATGCAGATATTTATAAAATGGATCTTAAAACGTTAAAACGAACACGAATTACCAATCACTATCGAGATGATGTTGACCCACATGTAAATGGAGACGGCTCACTCATGACTTTTCTTTCAGGGCGTCCAGGGAAAGCGATGATATATACCCTTGATCCAAGTGGTATAGAAAAAAATGTTAAGAGAATTAGTTATGTTGGACGTTTTAATGCTGCTCCTCGGTTTAACCCTGCTGGTACCGAAATCGTCTTTAGTTCATGGGTTGATGACCGTTTTGATATCTATAGAATAGGTAGTAATGGTACAAATTTAGTAAGACTAACCAAAGACTTTGGGTCTAATGAAGAAGCTTGGTACAGTCCAGATGGCCAATTTATTGTTTTTACGTCACAAAGAGTGGTTACACGTAAGAGAGCTGTACAAGATGTATACATTATGAACCGTGAAGGAGAGATTATTCGCAAGATTACCGAAAACTATGGCAAAATATATACACCTCGGTGGTCTAATTAGTTGATAATATTGATTAAAATCTAAAAAAAACAATACCTGATAAAAATTATCTTGTAAAAATTCCATACATTGTTATACTAAAATAGTTAACGCGTAGTGTTATAAATTTTACAATATCGTACCAATGTAAAGGAGTTAAACAATGAGCAGTGCTTTAGACATGAACAGAGTATCGACACTTTCGTCTCAGTTACTTACAAACTTAGATGAAACTATCTTTTTTAGCCAATTATCTGGTTTTATTCATAACGAATTTGGTGAATATAAAGTTCAAATTTTTGAAGCACTGAATGATGGCTCAAGCTTTCTTATTGGAGAAAACGGTTTAGCAGTTAATGATGGAATGAGATATTCCAAAGGCCAAGGTCTTTCAGGCTATGTCATCAGAACAAAAAGGGCTTACTACTCAAATTCTAAAAGAGACCCTTTACTTGCAACGACTAAAAGAGACGATGTCGTAGAAAGTGAGTTATGTGTTCCCATTATCTCCCAAGGATCTATTTTAGGTACTGTACATATTCAAAGTACAGATGAGAAGAGAAAGTTTTCAGAGGATGATATTGCAAGAGTGTTAGAAATTTTTGATCATATCAAATCACCTATAAACAATATGCGAATGTACCTGATCGCTAAAAACTTAAATAGAGAGCTTGAAGGTAAAATAAAAGAAAAAGAAGAAGAGCTACTAACAAGAGGTCCAGTTACACAAGGATCACCAAGAACTCAGTCGACTAAATCTATTGAAATGTTAGGGCACTCTAAAGCATTTGTTTCTACAATTCAAGTTGCTGAAAGAGTTGCAAAAGAAGATTTTCCCATTTTAATAGCTGGAGAAGCTGGAACAGGAAAAAAACTTTTGGCCAAAAAAATTCACTCAATGAGCTTAAGATCAGAAAGAGAGTGTATACTAGTACATTGTTCAGCAATTAATGAATCTCAATTAGAGCTTGAACTTTTTGGGACACAAGAAAGAATGGGAGCTCTCCAACGTGCAAATGGTGGAACAGTTATACTTGATTCTGTAGATGAGCTCTCTGTAGGTATTCAGAAAAGACTTCTTAGATTTTTGGTTAGTGGTGAGCTTTTTACCCTTGATTCTAATATTCCAGTACAGTCCAATGTACGAATTATTTCTGTTTCAAAAGCAAATCTTAAATCAATAGTTGAAGAAGGAAGATTTAGCGAAGAACTAATGTACAGACTAAATATTATGAATTTAAAAGTCCCTAGCCTCAGAGAAAGAAAAGAAGATATAAAGATCTTATCAGAGGCTTTTATAAATGGAGCAAAGGATAAAGAAAGTAAAGTTTTAACAAGTCAAGCTATCTCAAGATTAAGTAATTATAATTGGCCTGGTAATATTCACGAATTAAAAAATTTAATGGAAAGAACTGGAATTCTAGTAACTGAGCAATTTATTGATGAAACTCATTTACCAGAACTTGTTTCACAAGAAGAAGTTATTGAAGAGGTTGTCGTTGAGGAATTCTCAGAAATGACACTCCACGACTTAGAAAAAATGCATATTTGTAAAACTCTAGATCATTTAGGTGGGAATAAAACAAGAGCTGCGAAATGTTTAGGTATCACAGTTAAGACATTATATAACAAGCTGCACAGTTATGGGCTAGTTAATGCAAAAACAGAATAGTTTAAAGTTGTAGAATTGAATATTCAAAAGTAGAATACGAACTGGGAGATAACTAATATGACAGACACAACAGAGAAAATGGATAAAACTTCAGGTGGAGTTACAATTAAAAATTTTAAAAACACTAGCGAAGTTGAAAACTTTTATAGATTTATTCACGATAATGGTTTAAGAGCTGAGGCAAAACAATTGGTTCAGATTGTTCTTAAAAGTATTACTCCTCAAAAGAAAAGAGGCCGTAAAAAATCTGTACTTCAGTAATTATTTTATAAGGAAAAAGTGGAGGCCAAAGGGCTTCCACTTTTTATTTTAGAGCATGGAAGCGAAAACGAAAAAAAAAATCATCTATGATCCTCTTTATGGATTTATCACCATAAGCCCAATTGAGTGGGAAATAATTCATACCCCTTTTTACCAAAGATTGAGATGGATAAAGCAAATAGGTTTCTCCTTTTATACATTTCACGGAGCTGAACATTCTCGATTCGGTCATTCGATTGGTGTGATGTTTAATGCACATAAAATATTGGAATCTATTGGTAAGGCCGTTTCAGAAGAAGAGCTAATTCATTTTGATTCGAATAATAAAGATCTTATGAGGCATCAATGTATAAGATTAGCCGCTTTAATGCATGATCTTGGAACTTTTTGCTTCTCCCATACAACAGAGATGGCCTATATTCGTTATGGACAAACAACTAATGAAAAAAACTCAAAAGGACACCCTGATGACCATGAGCATTTAGGCTCATATATTATCAAGAATACTGATTATGAAGGTGGAATAACTCATATTCTTAAAAAGTATAAAATTGATCCTCAAATGATATCAGATTTAGTAAAAGGTATCTCTCCAGATATTTTGGCAAATCAAATCTTACACTCAGAGGTAGATTGTGATCGAATGGATTATCTTTTGCGAGATGCCCATTATACAGGTTTAAATTATGGAACATACGATAGAGATTATCTTTTGCATCATTTTAGAACGGCTGAAATTGGAGGAGAAGAGATTTTAGCAATTAAACACAATGCTCTTCATTGTGTAGAGGATTTTTTAAATGCTAGGTTTGCTTGGTATTCTCAGGTTGTAAGAAGTAGTCGAGGTGCAAAGTATGATGCCTTAGCAGAGGAGCTTACATTTTACTTGCTGGAGAAAGGAAAAATATATTCTTATAAAAAATTATTAGAGCTTGTTAAAACAAATTCAACTGAATTTTATATGTTTAATGATCAATATTTTATGACTCTGATTCATGGATTATATAGTGAAGGTTATTTTGATAATAATTTAAGAATGAAAGATATTACAGAATCTCTTCTTTTTGAAAAATCACCTAAAGCGATTTATTGTGAAGAATTTAAGCAGAGAATTCTAAGTCAGGATAATGAAGACTATGCAGAAAAACTTCGTAAGAAGGCAATTGAAAAAGCAAAAGATTTACAAAGCATTCTTTCCAAAGAGGGGGGAGAGAAAGATTGGCTTGTCGTAGATATTCCAAAGAAAAGTATTGTTTTTACAAAATCTAAAAAAAGAATTGTTAAGGATCGAAACTATCCTAATATGTTACTTGAAAGAGATCCTACCAAAATTCTTACTGATTCAGGAGAAGTTCAACTTCTTGTGGATGTCGAGAACTCTATTATATCTCATATATCTAATACATATAATTTTGTTCCTAATGTTTTTTGCTCTGAAAGTGCGTATCTTCTTTTAAAGTCAAAAGGCTTGATCTCCTAAGTAAAGAACTTGGTTATTAAAAGTGTGCTATTGAATTAACCTATCAAGATGCACGGTTTCTTGCGAAAATCAACAAGAACTTTATTGGTCTCTTTACTTTGTATTTCAATTTGCGTTAAAATATAAAGGCAGATGGATCTGCCCATATTTCATATGGTTATGACATTGGAAGGTCAAATGAAGGAACTGTTTCAAAGAGAAAATAAGTATTCTCAAACGTTACGAGATCAATTTTTATTTTATTTGGATAATGTTACTGTCCAATTCTCCCACGTGAAGGCGCTTAGTGAAGTGACGCTAAAAGTGTCACCTGGTGAAATACTTTTTGTTACCGGAAAATCAGGTGCAGGAAAGACAACGCTATTGAATTTACTTGCTTCAGATGTAACACCAACTTCTGGTAAAGTTCTAACTAATAATATAAAAACAACACATATGGCCCAAGTTTTTCAAGATTTGAAGTTATTTGAACATGAAACAATTGAAAATAACCTATGGTATGCCTATGATCCATCAATCTATAAAAATAAAGCTGAATTTTATAATGACCTATTAGAGTTAGCAAAAGTTCTAGGTTTCTCAAATAAGCTGAATTTAAAAATTGAAAAAGCTAATGGTGGTTTAAAGGCTAAAGTCGCAATAACAAGAGCTCTTTTAACGAAGCCTACTGTACTTATAGCAGATGAACCTACAGCTGCTCTAGATAAAGAGAGTGCTATAAAGTTATTTGATGTATTAAATTTTTATAATGTAAAACGCAAGTTGACAGTTATTTGGGCTTCTCACAATAGAGAGTTAGTGAAGCAGTTTCCAGGAAAAATTATTCACTTGGAAAAAGGAAAACTTATATATTCGGGGCATGCATGTTTTATTTAGTAGAATTTCTTAAAATTATGAAAACACATATTGTTTTAAGTTCGCTTTTTTTAGTGTCTACTTTGGGACTTGTCCTTGTTGGAAGTCAGTATAATACAGTTTACTCCCGTGTTCTTTCTAAGAATAGTAAAGAGATATCAGGACCTTACTTTAGCGCATTGATTGATAAAAAAATGCAATTAGATGGTGTTATTAGAAGAGTTCAAAATCTACCAGGTGTTGTAAAGGTCGAGGTATCTTCAGAAAAACAACTTAAGTCAGAAGTTCAAAAATTACAATCTACTTTTGGGCATGAGTTTGTTAATAATCTCACTACTCTTAATATGAAGAATATGAAGATCCTTTTAGATGTTGGGATAAAAGATAGAAGCTTCACTCTTATTAAGGAATATATTGAAAGACTTGTCGGCAAAAAAGAAGTGACAATTGGAGCGTTAAAATATCCAGAGACAAATAAACGTAAAACAAATAAAGAGTTAGATTCAATTTTATCTTATCTCAATGTTTATGGATTAATCATACTGGGTGCTCTTTGGCTTATAAGCTTCATTTTAATGGTAAAATTAATTCACTCAAAGGCATTTATAATTGAAAAATTTCAGCGAAGAACCCTCGTCGCTTTCAAAATGGTTTATAGTGGACTTGGAACAATAATTGTTTTGGGTACTTTAGGGCATTATTTTTTATTAGGTGATATTGATTATGTTCTGAGTTTAGTCGTTTTAGGTATGCTTGCAGTAAGTGCAATTTTAATTAAAATGATTCCCAAAAAATTTGTTGGAGCTTAATAGGATGTTTAGAGTTGGTCATCTTAATTTAATAATTTCACTTTTTATCTCAACACAAGTATTTAGTGCAACTCAAAACCTATCAATTCTCAAAGATAAAATTGCTAAACTAAATAATGAGATTAATCTTTTAGCAGCCCAAATTAAAGATATTGATGGAAAAATTAATATCCAAAATGGAAAATATGTTTCCCATGTAAAAAACTTAGAAATTTTAGATCAAAAATTACTTGTAATAAGAAGTGAGCATGATGTTACTTCACAAAAACTAGAAGTTGAAAAGAACCAAGCCAAAAAAGCTATTCACCTTTATCTTTTAGAAAAAGATAGTGTACATGATAGTTTAATTGAACAAAAGTTATATGCAGAAGTTCTAACCAAAAAACTCTATGAACTACAAGATTTAGAAAATCGTTCAAAATTACAAAAAGACAAAGTAGATTCATTAAGAAAAAAAGTTACTTCCACAAAGTTGGAAGAAGATGGTCTTTATAAAATTATAATTGATTTAGAGGCCCAAAAAAAATTGGCCAGCCAAAGCTATATTAACCTTATGGAACAAAAAAATCTAGAAGAGAGTCAGTTAGATTCTTTAGTTGCTAAGGCCAAAGTTTTAAAGAAGAAACAATTGGCAAATAAAATTAAGGTGAATGGACCACTTTTTAAATTAAATCTTCCAATTAGTGACTATACGGAATTGAAGAGAAGTAAAAATGGATTAACTTTAGCTTATAAAGAAACTTCTTCTTTGAAAGCTCCATACTCTGGAAAAGTTGTATATACAGGAAGACTTGCTAGTTATGGAAAAGTCATTATTCTAGATCATGGACAAGATGTTAGAAGTGTTGTTCTAGGTGATATTGTTATCAAAACAAAAAAAGGTGCTGTTTTGAAAGCTGGAGATGTTATGGGCTATACAATGGCGGATTATGGAACCATCAAGAATCTTTATTTTGAAGTTCGAAAAAAAGATACTGCTCAAAACACAGCTTTATGGATAAATCAATCGAAAGAAATTAGAAAAATATAAAAAGGGAATACATTCATGAAATCTTTAATAACTGCAATCTTGTTTGTTGGGATAATTTCCCCAGTTCTGGCCGTTAAGCAATCTCGTTTTAAAGAATTAGAATTGTTAAACTCAGCACTTTACTTAATTGAAAGTCAATACTACCGAGAAGTTGATACAAAGAAATTAATTGAAGGTGCAATTAAGGGAATGATGGATACGTTAGATCCACATTCTGCCTATTTGAATAAAGAGTTCTTTAAGAAAATGCAAAACGATACAAATGGGGAATTTGGTGGTTTAGGCATTGAAGTAACCCAAAAAGACGGTGTCATCTACGTCGTAACTCCTATTGATGATACTCCAGCCTATAGAGCAGGTATTCAACCAAAAGATAAAATTGTTGAGATTAATCATGAGTCCATTCTTGGATTTACTCTTGATGAAGCTATCGATCGTATGAAAGGTAAAGAGGGAAGTAATATACACTTAGGAATTGTACGTGAAGGCATTAAAGGGATTAAACATTTTACCCTTAAAAGAGAAAAAATTATTGTAAAGCCAGTTAAGTCTTTTCTAGTCGCAGATGAATATGCATTTGTAAGACTTACTCAATTCCAAAGACGTTCTGCGAGTGAAATTAGTAAAGCTTTAAAGAAGCTTGGTGGTAAAGTTAAAGGTGGTCTAAAGGGAGTTATCCTAGATTTAAGGTCAAATCCAGGCGGACTTTTAGAAGAAGCGGTTAAGGTTTCAAGTTTATTTTTAGAAGATGGAATTGTAGTCTCTACCGAATCTAGAGACCCCAATAATAAAAATATTCATTATGTCATTAAGAGTATTGAAAAGTACCTTGATCTTCCTCTTGTCGTTTTGGTGAATGGCTCGAGTGCATCAGCATCTGAAATTGTTGCAGGAGCTTTACAAGATCACAAAAGAGGAATTATTATGGGCTCCCAAACTTTTGGAAAGGGGTCTGTTCAATCAGTAATATCAATTGATAAAACAAATGAGAATGGTTTAAAGCTTACCATCGCACAATATATGACTCCGAAAGGTCGGAAAATTCAAGCTTTAGGAATAACTCCTGATATTCATGTTGAAGAA
>CAYFHZ010000124.1:0-7730 GCA_964342535.1 uncultured Bacteriovoracaceae bacterium
CTGTTCATGGAGTTTGTGGAGCATGGGGAACAATTGCTGTTGGTCTCTTTGGTGCCGAAAAGTCAATGGGGTTGGCCGAAGCTAATACAGGACTTTTCTATGGTGGTGGTGTAAATCAACTTATTAGTCAGTTCATTGGAGTCGCTTCATTTATGGTATGGGGAATTCTGACTGGTCTTATTCTTTTTAATATTATTAAAAGAACTGTAGGTCTAAGAGTTTCTGCAGATGAGGAATATGTAGGTTTAGATAGAGAAGAGCATGGAATGGATGCTTATCACGAAAGTAAATAAAGGATCTCAAAATGAAAATGATTGTTGCAATTATACAACCTAGTAAATTAAATAAAGTTAAAAAATTATTATATAATAACAAAATTACTCGTTTCGCAATTAGCGATTGCTATGGACACTCTGATGTCGATTCTATTTTTGAAACATACAGAGGTGTAGAAATGGAAATTGATCTACAAAAGAAAATTCAAATTCAAATGGCGGTAAATGATAATTTTGTTGATAAAGCTGTTAATGCTATTTTAGAAGGTGGTAAGACAGGTAAAATAGGAGATGGTAAAATATTTGTATACCCTATTGAGCAAGTCTATCGAATTTCAACAGGTGAAAGTGGCGAAGGTGCCATTGGTGGTAATGATATCACCTCGGTCGATAAAGCATAAAGTATTTAATATCTTCTTTACTGGTGAGTTCTTCAAAGAGCTCACCAGTTTTTTTACATTTAAATCCAATATATATAGGATTTTGACTTGTTCCAAACCATGTAATCATAAACCAACCGATCCAAGTATAATTTTCAATTATCTCCAAATCAGAATCAGGACTTGTAATATTTGTCCCGGCTGAACTTTTCTTAAAACGCTCACTATCTAAATGATTACTCAAGATGACTCTCTTTAGTTCTGGACTATTTTTCCATGTTAATAAGTACTAGTTTTTTTTAATAAAATATTAGAGTATATATATATGTCTAGTATTATAAATAAAAGTAATCATCCAGTCGAAATAAAAAAAATACCCATAAGAACCTGGAGACTAAGAGAAGAAATAGAAGCAGCAATTGCTGAAGAAATGGCAAAAAGTCCAGATATTTCACCTGAAGATCTTGATATATCAAAAATAAAGGATTTTTATTTAAATTTTCTTAGTGATACACCTGATTCAAGCCAGACTAATGACGAGAATGAAGAACTTGATAGCAACCTAGATTCATCTGGAAACCCTATGGATGATGATGCCATGGCCATGATGGCCGCATTAGGAGGCTCTGACTCTGAAGAAGATTCTCAAGAAGAAGATTCTCAAGAAGAAGATTCTCAAGAAGAAGATTCTCAAGAAGAAGACTCTCCTCCATCAGAAGAAGCTTCTGAAGAAACAGAAGAAGATGAGGATGCCGCTGCAATGGCCGCTCAAATGCTTGCAGATCAAGGTATGGCCACAGAAGAAAACGATGCAGCAGCTGATTTAGCTGCACAAATGCTAGCAGATCAAGGTTTAGGCTCAAAACCAGATAATGATGCAGCAGATCTGGCAGCTGAAATGCTTGCAGATCAGCAACCAGCTCATGAAAATAAAGAAAAAGAAAAACCTTTCAAACGTATTCGACCTCTAGATGAATATACTGGAGGAGGATTTGTTCTACTTTCTGACATTCAGATGGATCAAATTCTCTTTTTTTCAAATAGACCTTATATTCATGGCCAAAACATTATTGTTGAATTTGTTATTCCCAAACCGTTTAATATTATGATTGAAGTCACAATGACTTCACAAGTAGGAAGAACATCTAAAGTAATCACAGCAAATAGTAATCCTAATAGAATTGCAGGAAAAATTATTTATAAATTTCCAGGTGAAAGAGCACTGTTAAGGGAATTCTTACAATCGATTGAACCAGAAATTCCTGAACCACCAAAAAAGCTTAAAAAACCAGATAATGACGATGATGATGATGACTTTGATGATTTAGGTTTTTAAATGTCTGGCTACACTATTAAAATCAGAAATCATTTTTCAACTTGGCTAAATCTTGCTTTTCTTCTTTTATTAGCAACATTTCTTGTTTTTATTGAGTTTTTTCTAG
This sequence comes from uncultured Bacteriovoracaceae bacterium, assembly GCA_964342535.1. Lineage (GTDB taxonomy): Bacteria > Bdellovibrionota > Bacteriovoracia > Bacteriovoracales > Bacteriovoracaceae. Next base: position 2,098 of record CAYFHZ010000124.1, read on the forward strand.
ACGCTAATACTGAAAAATCTGTAGTACAATTATTAGAAAACCCTATTCGATCAGATATCATTCCAACGACAAAATCAATTGAGTTTACCAATAGACTTGGAACTTTTGTTTTAAAAAAACAAAATAATTCATGGTTACTAATTGAACCCCGTGTAATACCTGCTAAAGAACAAACAATTAGCACTATTCTTACAAGTATCGAAAATATTTCTATTAAAACAATTCATCAATTAGAGCCTATTAATATACAAAGTTTCTCTTTAAATAACCCTGTTATGACTATTAAACTCATAACTAAACTAGATGAATTAATAGAAGTAAAAGTTGGTCTCATCAATCCAATTGATGAAACATCATATATGACTGTAAGTGGCCACAACCGAATCTACCAAACAGATTTATCGACTCAAAACCTAGAAGGTTTTGACCTTGCAGACTTTATTGATGCTAATGTTTTCTCATCTGAGCTTAACCAAATTAGACGTTTTGAAATATTTAGAGGTAATGAATCTAAAAGCTGGCATAGTTTTACCGTAGAGAATAATCTATGGTCTAGCAATAGATACAACTCAGTATCTCAAGATAAAATTGGAAAGGTACTACAAAGTATTCTCAATATAAAAACTCATAAAATTATTGACCAAATGAATGAAGAGTTAAAAAACCTTATAACTAACTACTTAGAAAACCCTCAGTTCACAATTAAATTGGTGACAAATTCCGGAAAGGAAATTACTTATAAAATAACTTACCTCTTAAAAGAGTTGAAAGAGTTAAAAATAGAAAAAAAATCTTATGTTATTATTTCAGCATCAGATAGGCCCTATCCTTATATTGTTCATAAGAAATTTTTAGAAGATCTTATAATAAAATATCAAGATATAAGGCCATAAACCACAAGAGAAAGTCCTCGTAATTGTAAAAAAATGATCGTTTATGTCCCCAGCTAGTTCACTCGCTTAGTGATTTTTCCTTAGAATCGTAAGACCATCTTGAAAAGGAACAAATACAGATGTCCACTCATCCGTTTCTCGGATAAATTGATGAAGCTGCGCAATCTTTCTTGCAGAGGACTTCTTTTCAACAATACTTCTATCTAAAAAGCTGCCACGCCAAAAACTGTTATCTATAAACACTAATCCACCAGTAGGCATGATTGGACTTAATTTTAACAAGAAAGATAAATAATCAGCTTTCACACCATCAATTAAGGCAAAATCAACTTGCTTTTGCTGTTCTAAAATATCAAAGGCATCCCCCTGATGATATTCAGTACGATTTTTCCAATCACCTGGCCAATTGATAGAGTGATAGACCTCTTCTAAATCTGTACGCTTTTCTGTTAAAATGACTTTATTTGGTAAAAATTGAGGATTTATAAAATACCAAAATGAACTATGACCATATCCAGAACCCATTTCAAAAATAGTAGATGGTCTTGCTGTCATAGTAAAAAAATGGATGAGACTTCCAACATCAATATGTATTGCTGGAAAGTTAAGCTTCTTTCTATTTTCGTCTAATTCATCCCATAACGATGAATGAGAGTGAGTAATCTTATAAGGATCATTTTGTGAAAAACTAAATAGTACTTGTGGATCAAATTTAAAGTCACGCATAAAAAAAGGTCACCTCAAAAAGAAGTGACCCTCTAATATAGTAAAAAAAATACTACTACTTGATTTCTTTATGTACAGTATGCTTTCTAAGAAAAGGATTGTATTTTTTAATCTCTAATCTTTCTGGGTGAGTCTTTTTGTTTTTTGTCGTTGTATAACGAGAAGGAGACTTACCTAACTTTCTAGCTTCCGTACATTCTAATGTTACAATAACTCTTGGCCCTTTTGCCATATATCCTCCAAATTCAGTATAGATTTTCTATCTTAAGGATTGGTAAGTTACTATTTTTATGGTAGGTTTGTCAAAGTAAAATATATAATTTTTACGTATATTTAAAGGATTTTATGATGGAACAGCTATTCACACCAAATAATTGGAATTACTCACAATTTAAGAATAGTGAACTTAAGGCCATCATAAGCCTGGGATGTGATCCTGACATTTTAGGAACCAGGTTTAGCTATTTTGTCACAGTACTAGATGAAGATGACAATGAAATTTTTCAAGAAGAATTTACTAGTATAGAAAAAGCATGTTTGGCAATGAATAAGAAATATTCTGGCATATGGGAATATATTGATCTCTCAAAGCCAACTGGAGGATGTGACTCGTGTTCAGCACACTAGTCAGCGCAAAAAACCCCAGAAGCGAGTACCCCGTCTAAGTGATTTAAATTTATTTCCATTTCTTCGAATTTAGTTTTAATTTCCTCAATTGAACTTTGGTTTACTTTTTGATTAATAAAACATTCTCTAATAAATTTCGAAATATAGCCCAATTCACTACAATCATAATCGCAATTTTTTATAACACCTTTGTGAACCTCAAATAAAAATTCTCCCATTTGTGATTGAACTTCATATTGAAATTTAGGTGTTTCTCCATAAATCCAGTCCCATGAAATTAAAAGATTATAATGTTCCTTATCAATATAAGATCTATCGAGTAGTTTTATCTCGTCTTGGATTTGATAAGTATCGTTCCAAATATCTTTTGATTTTTTTATAAAATCGTCTTGAGTTATATTTATATTTATAGAAGATAAATTTAATACAACTGAAGGAACTGACTTAATTCCCTTCGCTTCTTTTATTTTAAAAGATGTCTTTAAAAGCCCATTAAGGTCATTTAGTCTTGAAGAAAATAAAAGAGTTCCATGATGAATAGAACGATCTTTTTTCTGTTTGAAGGCTGCACCTGAAATTTTCTTAGAAATATTTTCATCTATAACTCTTAAATCAGATCGGTCGGTAAAAAAAGCTTCAATATTAAATGATTTTAAAACATTTACTAAAAACTGGAGATTTACTTTATTTTCATGATCTTTGTTACCACGAATAAAACTATAATTTAAATTTCCTAAATCATGGTAGACAGTTCCTCCTCCACTTTGACGTCGCACTAAACTAACACCTCTCTTTTTTAAAACTTCCAAGTGGCATTCTACCCATGGATTTTGAAACCTTCCCATAACAATACAGGGTTTGTTTCTATAAAAAAAAAGTATTTTTTGATTAGGATTAACATCCAAAAGTAACTTTTGTTCTATGGCCAAATTGATGAATGGGTCTTCTTCTTTTGAAAGGTAAATCATTAAATTTATTATACTAAAGAGAAAACTTTCTATCAATACCGCGTATATAACTCAAGTAATATTTAATCTTGCCGATAAAGCATGAAAGGATATCTATATGATTAAGAAAATACTTTTCATCTTCTTTACTCTGAGTCTTTTGGCAAGCTGCCAAGAAGGTAAATTCGTAAAATATGGTGCATTTACTCATTGGAGTGAAGTGACACGTGGACCAGCTTCAGTAAACAATCATTCCATTCAAGAAGAGTTTATAAAGTTTCAAGACCCAAATCAGATAGCAATATATTGTTTACGAGAATCTGCTAAACCTAAGACATGTTACCTAGACAATTTTAATAAAACAATAAGTTCATATGAAAGCGAAAAGGGATCATTGGGTCCAACTAATCTAAAAATAGTCACAGAAACGTTTGAATTTGAAAAAGTTCATGACAAACTTTTATTAATATTTGAAAGCTATAAAGCCCCATTTAAAGATAATATTAAAAATCTAGTTCAGCAACGAAAATCATTTTGTATGAAAAACGCTGAACACGACTCACAAAGATGTATGACTCATTATTTAGAGAAAGACACCTTTCAAGTTTTGAATAAAATAAATTCAAGAAATAAAATGAATGGTGCTGAGTATCTTTTTATAAAATCAAATCTTAAAAATCATTTAAAACAAGAGCTCAGCTCTGTTAATCTTTAGTAACAGGTTAATGGTTACAAGGATGTCCAAATAAACACTTTTCATTAATTGTATCTGCAATTTCTTTTGGAACAAACTTCTCCCAACCTGATTGGCTTTCCCTAATCATTGTAAGAACTTTTCTAGAGTATATATGCAGTAATTTGTCATCATATCCATCAAGATCTTTTACCTGCTTACTATCTCTTATGTACTTCAATAAAGGTTTTTGATGATCTTCAACTTCCATGCTCTCTAAATTCATTAGCTGATCTGTTTTTGAATCTTCACGGTAAGGATAGAGATATATCATCATATTATCAGTTAACAAACGACCAAGTGCCTCTAAAACTCCACCTTGAAAATGCTTGTAGTCAGAGTCAAAGATCTGTTTAAAATTATAAACACCAAAAACCAAGGCCATTTTTATAGGCTTAAAACCGGATAAATAATTTGTTAAATTAGAAAATTGAGGCATATTTGTGATAAGTACTTTCTGTCCGATACTACTCAACAGGTCTACTCTCGCCAGGAAATCTTCATTTGTGATCTCGCCATCTTCTTTAAGGTGGTTCATTGTTATCTCTGCTAAAGAAACAATAGACTTATCAGATATATCTTTAGAAAAATTCCTAAGACCTGTTGCTAAAATATCCTCATTAACTTTTGTAGGAGGTCTATAACTACCACGAGTGAGAATAATATTCTTTTTATATAGTTCATCTTTTGCAAGTCTAACTTTTCCATATTCATCAAACATCACAGCATCGGTATAGGAGTTAACTATAAGCTGTAAGTTTAATAGTCTATTATCAATATGAGAGAAAGCCTCTCCCTTAGTTTCAATCATATCAATCTCAATACGAGATCGAGAAAGCCCACTCATAAGAGAATTCACCATTGTTTGTGTATCTTGTGTATTATAGTAGATGGTATAAATCATATTCACACCTAAAACACCAATAGCATCTGCTTGTAGATTATTGGTCTGATCATGCATTTTAATGTGCAAGATAAGTTCACTGGCCGTGGAATCAGGAGTATGTCTAAATTTAATCGCTAACCAACCGTGAGGTTCATTTGTTCCGTGATAATTTCTAGCTGCAACTGTGTCAGCAAAAGCAAAAAACTTTCTATCAGTATGCTCTCCTCCTAATCTTTCTATCAAAAGGTCATACTCATAATTAATCATTTTTTCCACACGGGATTGACATACATAGCGTTTACTCTCTTCCTTACCATAAATAGCATCAGAAAAAGTCATATCATATGCTGAAATAGACTTGGCCACAGTCCCACTGGCCGCACCTGCTTTAAAAAACTTACCGGCAACATCTTGGCCAGCTCCAATCTCAGCAAATGTTCCATAAATTGATTGGTCTAAGTTAATTTTCAATGCTTTTTGTTGAGAGGTCAAAAGATCCTGCATATAAACTTCCTTAACATGTTGAAATAACAATATAATTATAAATGAGGAGTGAATTGAAGTAAATAGAAGTTTTTTTGCAAAAAAAAACAAATAGGTGGTATAATGTTAAGTGACCACAAGCCGATAAGGCTTATTAAAGGGGGTATACATGATCTACCTAACTTCGGTTACACTTATAGCGATTTTTGCTGGAATTAAAATTTACCAATCTCAACAGAAAAAGAAAGCGGTTGTGCTCGTTAAAAAAGATTAATTTAAGATAAATTTTTCTGAATAACCTCTTTTAAATCATTAGATATGCCTGGTTCTTGGACTAT
>CAYFHZ010000125.1:0-7707 GCA_964342535.1 uncultured Bacteriovoracaceae bacterium
CTTAAAAGTTTGCTCAGGAAAAGTTTTTTGTATTTCTTCAGCAACCAATTTTGATAAATTATTTCTACCATCATACATTGTGAGCAAAATACCCTCTATTTTTAAGTTTTGGTTTAAATTCTCTTTTAATAGTTCAACCGTATTTAATAATTGAGCTAGACCTTCCATTGCATAAAATTCAGTTTGCATTGGCACGATAAAACTATCTGCTGAGTTTAAACCATTTACAGTCAATAAACTTAAAGATGGCGGACAATCAATAATTATATAGTCATATTTTCTTAAAATTGGGTTCAGTGCATTTTTTAGTTTAACTTCTCTAGCAAAAGCATGCATAAGCTCAACTTCAGCACCAATTAGATTATTGTCAGATGGACATATCTCTAAATAAGGGATGTCTGTTGGATAAATACAATTTTCTATATTTTCTTCGCCTATAACTGCATGATATACATTAGACTTAACAAATTGATGTTTATCAAGCCCTAAACCAACACTAGCATTACCTTGGGGGTCAAGATCTACTATAAGTGTTCTTTTCTCTGCAGCTGCTAAACAAGCTGCTAAATTAACAGATGTTGTTGTCTTTCCAACACCACCTTTTTGATTTGCAATTGCAATAATTTTTGCCATTAATTCCTCTCGATATGAACTAGAATCTAAGTCTTTTTTTAAATTAAGTCAGTCAATTTGACAAGATTATTTAGTGATTTAGTAGTTGTTCTACATGGAACTTTTTTGTATTTAAAACCTATTAAATATCTCTTCTCTACATTCTCTATAAGAATTTCTCTTTCTTCTATAATTTCCCAATTTTCTTTGCTTTTCTCTATTTGCTCTGCCTCCAAATCATAAAAATTTGGTCCTTTATAGAAAAATACATAAACTTCTTCGGCAGCGACATTTATCCGACTCAAAAAGTCAAATACCTTCCCCACTGCTTTAAAAGTAATTACAACTGATTTATCTATTAATAAATTTTCAATGCGATTGTGGGTTAAGCTTACATTCCGCAAGTTTAACGCAGAAGCTATTTCCGAAACTACTTTAACTTTCTTGCCACGTGTTTCTACCCCCAAAAACGTTATATTTTTTAATTCATTAGCAAGAGGAAGTATGGGGAAGCCTCCTCCAAAACCAACATCAATTAACAATTTATTTTTGTTTATCATTTCTTTAAATAAATTTGACTGACTTAGCGGCTGTACAGAATCTTCTATTTGTTTATTCTTAAACTCTTCAAAATTCGTGATTCTAGTTAAATTTATAGTTTTATAATCTTCAGTTAAGAGCTTATAGTAGCTTTCTATGAAATTTTCCACTAGTAATTATCTCCTGCTACAACTGCAAGTGTTGCTGGCCTTATCCCCTCTATTCGCTTTAGCTGTCCAAAATTCTCTGGTCTAATCTTTTGTATTCGCTGCTTACATTCAAAGGAAATATTTTCTGACTTAAGTATTTTTTCAAACTCAATGATTTTACTGTCTAATTTATTTATTTTTTTATAATGATCATCCGACTTTGCTATATAACCCGCATACTTGATACTTATAGCAAGGGTTTTAATCATTCTTTTATCAATAGCGATACCAGCATAAATTAAATATGAGTTGAGTGTCTCAATTGGGTTTACAGTTGTCATTTTCAACACATCAGCCATATTTGTTCTACGTGGAACTTTTATTTCATGCAATACAAGAAAATCATCATCAGGGTTTACATATGTTGTGTGCAACTGTCTATATATCACATCATAAACTAGTTTAAATTTATTGATATAAGCATCTAATTCGTTATTTAGACCCAAACTGGTTCTATAGGACCACATTCTCAAGATAGAATTATCTTCTCTGTTGTATAATCTATTTTCAGATCTAGCAGTAAACAATCTGTATGGTTCATCTCTTAAATTTGAAACAAGATCCTCTATCATAACACCTATATACGATTCAGTCCTATCTAGTATTAGCTTTTTATCACCCACAAGTGAGAGCGCCGCATTTACTCCGGCAATAAAACCTTGCCCTGCAGCCTCTTCATAGCCAGAAGTTCCATTAACTTGTCCAGCAAAATAAACACCTCTAAATGATTGGTGCTCAAGAACTCGAGAAAGTTTAGTAGTATCTATAACGTCATACTCTACGGCATATCCAGGTACTAAGATTTCAGCTCTTTCAAGACCTTTGATTGAATGAACCATTTCTCTTTGAATATCTAAGGGTAAACTTGTAGAAATACCACTTGGATACATAGTTTGCAGAGATTCACTTTCTGGCTCAATGAAAACATGATGCTTATTTTTATCAGGATATCTATATGCCTTGTCTTCTATACTGGGGCAATATCTGGCCCCAACACCCTTAATTTGTCCATTAAACATCGGAGACTTTTCCTTATTATCCCTAATTATCTTCATGGTTTCATCATTTGTGTATGTTAAATAACAAGATACTTGATTCAAATTTCTATACTCAACATCATGTAAAACATGAAAGCTTTCAACATTGCTATCGCTTGGCTGAACCTCCATTTTTTCATAATTAATTGTATTTTTATCTATTCTTGCAGGAGTTCCAGTTTTAAACCTAGCTGAAACAGTATCTATACTTTTGAAATAATCAGATAAAGATTCAGAGCTTTCGCAACTCTCTCTCCCTCCCTTGGTTTGTTCTGATCCTGTGTGCATTTTTCCATTTAGGAATGTACCAACCGTAAAAACAACTTTCTTTGTGTTCCACGTGGAACTTTCTGTCTCGATTGTGAAATTATTATCAGATCCAGCTAGCCCCAGCACCTTTTCTCTTATAATTGTTATATTTTTAATTGATGAAATAATACTTTCAGCAGACTGTGCATATTTAACTTTATCAATTTGAACTCTTGTAGATTGTACAGCATAACCTTTAGACTCATTTAGGGTCCTGTATTGTATCCCAGCAAGGTCAGCTAACTTTCCAGTTAAACCACCCAAAGCATCTAGCTCCCTAACTACTTGGCCTTTACCTACCCCGCCAATAGATGGATTACATGGAGCCGAACCAAGAGGTACATTTTTTAAAGATATAAGTCCTATTTTTAAATTTTTGAATTGTGAAGCAATATGAGCTGCCTCAATTCCGGCGTGGCCGCCACCAATAACAATAATATCAAACATTAATAGCCTCTAAATTGTTCTACGTGGAACAAGTTATTTTCCAATACAGAAGTTTGAAAAAATATTTTGCAAAACGTCATCGGGAGAAATTATACCAATAAGTTCAGAAATACAATGACCTATTATATTTAATTCAGAACTAATTATGGCCATATCAGAGTGAGAACTCGCAATATCACGATAAGTGGAAAAGTTATTGTATATATTGGATATTGTATCACGGTGCCTATCAAGTAATATGGGGTCACTTTCTAGTAATTTCAGATACTTATGGATAATACTTGATTTAACTGTGTCTATATCAGAGTGTGATACTCCAGTAAGGTCCAAGTCTATCTCCATATAATTTTTATAACAAAACTCAGAATATGGTTCTATAGGACCAGTATTTTCTGGTTCTATAGGACCAGCATTTTTTGGTTCTATAGGACCAGCATTTTTTGGTTCTATAGGACCAGCTCTTTTTGGTTCTATAGGACCAGCACCTTTTGGTTCTATAGGACCAGTTTTAGATGAATTATCTGAAAAATACCTACTAAGAATAGCTCTAGAGTTTAATTTAGCTTCATCAAAGCCGTCCAAATCAGCATGGGTATAGATTACAAGATCAATCTTTTCTAAGGATGAAACAAATTCTCTATTGAATAGAGGATCAAATGGATTTACTAATAAAATAGAATAAAAAGCAGTAGATATTTTCTTTTGAGCAAGCAATATTCCACTTAACTCTATTTGATCTTTTGTGTCTCTTAGACCAGCAGTATCAATTAGTGAAAAAATATTGTTTTCAATAAATAGATCTTCACTTAAATAATCACGAGTAGTTCCAGCAATATTAGAAACAATGGCCCTATTATTATTTAGTAAAACATTAAAAAAAGAACTTTTCCCAGCATTAGGTAAACCATAGATTGCAATATCAGGTTTAATAAGCTTGTCTCCCCTATTTCTAACACGTTGAAAAAGTTGAGTAATGATATTGTCTAGTTCAGAAAGTGACGCTTTAAAAAGGGCATTAAATTGATGCTCACCAACATCATCAAGAAAATCAAAACCAAGTTCTAAAGATGACTTGTGCTTTAGAAAAGCATCATTGAGGTTTTTAAAATCCTCTTGAAGATCACCACCTAAAAGAGAGAAACCTTGATCCAGTGAAAAAATATTAGAAGCATTCAACAAAAGATCTAAACCTTCAACTTGTGATAATGAAAGCTTCTTATTTCGCATGGCCCTTTGGGTGAATTCACCAGGTAAAGCCTTACGAAAATCAAAATGATCGATAAACAAACTTATAATACGATTTATATTTAACTGATTTCCATGAACTGCTAGCTCAATAATATCTTCACCGTTATATGAATGTGGACCTTTATAATAAGTTAATATTATTTCATCATAAATAATGTTATTAAATACAAGCTTACAAAAATGAGCGTGACGAGGCTTTACTCTCGAAATATCAATACTTATTGCACCTGAGACTATCTCTAAAATATCATTACCACTTAACCTAATAATTCCAATTGCTGTATTGGAAGTGAGGCCAGTACTACAAGCGATTATTGGTGAATCATCAACTAGATAGCTCATACATTAAATTAAGTTGTTTTCTTATAGACAAATAGCTGCTGTAACATACCAGCAATTGTAGACACTAACATATACAAAGTTAGACCAGAAGGTAAGTTAATCATAAAAAGTGAAAACATAATCGGCATAAACATCATCACTTTCTGCTGTGCTGGATCCATTGTCGTACTTGGAGTTAATTTCATATTGAGAAACATAGCGATCCCCATAAGAATGGGTAAAATATAAAAAGGATCTTTTTCACTTAAATCATGTATCCAAAAATAAAAAGGTGCATCAACCAGTTCAACGGATGTAAAGAGAACTTTGTAAAATGCAAAAAATACAGGCATTTGTAAAATCATAGGTAGACAACCACCAAGTGGATTGGCACCAGCTTTTTTAAACAGCGCCATCGTTTCTTGTTGAACTTTTTGAGGATTATCCTTATATTTTTCTTTAATCTTCTGCAACTCAGGTTGGATAACTTGCATTTTTTTCATTGATTTAAAAGACTTATATTGCAATGGAAAAGTAAGTAATCTAATAACAATAGTTAGAAAAATAATTGCTAAACCATAGTTTTGAAAAATAGAGAAAAAATACTGTAATCCTCTCAAAATTGGTACAGCAATTAATCCCCAAATACCAAAATCTACACTATTTGAGAGACCATAACCTATTTCCTTTAAGTCATCATAATTCTTCTTAACAAAAGTCATACCAAACTCGAATGAATTAACAGGATTAATTAATGTTGCATTCATAGTACTATTGTTTATTTCAATTTTAAAAAGTTCGTTATTTAATAAATAGCTAAATAAATGGTAATTAAAATCTAACCCAAACCACTTATACTTCCCTTCAAAATATTCTTTTTCATCATTACTTACCTTATATACGTCTAATCCATCTGAGTTTAGAGCAAATGAATTGAATTTTTGCTCATCATCCATAGATTGTGTTTCAGAAGCAAAACTAATCATTGGTATAAAATTTTGATTGCTTAAAATTTTAAAAGACAAGATACCGTTTTTAGATAGGTCAACAGAACCATTAAATTTTTTAGTAGAATCATTAAAACTATAACTACTATCAGATATTTTTGTAAAACTGAAGCTTGGACTAATTGAAGAATTATCTACTTTTAAAATAAGTGAATTATCATGTTTGTTAAAGATTTCATTTAGAAGTTTTTGGGAATTATAAGATTGAAAAGAAGTAATATTTAAAAAGGAATTAATGGTTACAACTACATTATTATTCTTAAGTGTAACCTCTTCTGAAGCTATTGAATTGGGTGCACTTTCACTATTTGTAGCAGCACTTTGTTTGACTTCCTCTAAAGTTGTTTTATCTGAAACTTTTGTTTCTTGGACCGGTTGATAGACTTCAGCAGGAAAGAAATAATTCCAACCAAAAAGAACTAAACCAGATATAACCACGGCAAGGATTGCGTTTTTATTATCATTAGATTGCATTAAGAACTCCGTAAAAAAATTTTTGATTTAATTACCACAAAGAAACTATTATTGCCACATTTCAGGCATTTCTCGTAATAAATCAGATAAAGAAAAAGGTATATCTTGCACGACTTTAGCATAAGAAATATTATTTGATTTAATTTTCCTTAAGTTTGGTATAACTAAAAAATCATATGTGTCTTTAAATTCAGATTTTCTGAAGTTTTCTCTAATATGTCGTTTAAATTGATTTCTCATCACAGCGTTACCATATTTCTTACTAACAGCTATACCTAACCTTGAAGTGTTAAGGTTATTTTTCTTGAAATAACAAAGAAGTAAGCCAGAAACTAAAAAACGACTTTCCTGTCTTAATCCAAGAAAGTCGTTTTTATTTAATAATCGCTTAGATTTTTGAAAACTAAACTGCTGTTCTAACAATCTATTTTGTACCAGTAGTTACAGTAAGTCTTTTACGACCCTTAGCTCTTCTAGCAGTAATAACATTTTTTCCACCAGGTGAACTCATTCTTTTAAGAAAACCATGTTTTCTTAGTCTTTTAACTTTCTTTGGCTGCCAAGTTCTTTTACTCATAAAATTTCCTATTTTTAAATATAATAAGCTTAAAAAAGTTTTATTATTTACATAAATTAAGGCCATGGGTCAAACAAATTTTTCATAGACTATAAAAAATAAAACCATATTGTAAAAGACTAGTCCTCGTGCTAGAAAGTTCTACCACAAAACCCAAGCGAGAGAGACTTTTTAATGACTAATGATTTTCCATTTAATCATTTTATTAATCTAGATACTTTGAAAAATAAAGAAAACCAAAATAATATCAATAACTTAAATGATTATGCCATACACCAAGAAATTGATATCAATGCTAGTAATTCCAATAGTTTGTCTGAGGAGCAATTTAATAGCGAAGAGTTAAAAATGCTATCAGATGAGGTATTAAATGGCATCAAAGCAAACGTAAGTACCCAAAAATACAAGGCGTATTTTGAAAATACACTCAATGTTACAAATATTAAAGATCAGATTATATATATGTCAGTCACGACTAAATTTATTAAAAACATGATAGATTCCTACTACTTAGATTCGATTAAACAAATTATATTTAATACGTTGGGAACTCATTATGACATAAAAATTGAACTTATAAATCAAAATACACAGAATAATAACTTCAACGTATCAACAGATCTAGATTCACTGAAAGAGATGCTAAATCAACCATCCACCGTTTCTAAGAGCAAATTAGGAACAGCTGCAGAATATAGTTTTAAGCTTAATACTGAACCTGTAAAAGATATAAATGCAGAAGTTGAAAGTGCAGAGATTAAGCATCATGCAAATGAAGTTAAAAACAAAAGATTTGATTTCACTAAAACATTTGATAATTTTGTCGTGGGAGCATCAAATAATATGGCCCATGCTTTTACAAAAGCAGTTGCCGAAGATCCTGGTAAAGTATATCCACAATTATATTTGTATGGAAATTCTGGATT